>DAHUXF010000114.1 GCA_027307295.1 Acidobacteriaceae bacterium | reverse complement strand
GAAAGTGGGATGCTCTATTCGCCGCGAGCAGAGCCGATGAAGACCCCATTCTCGCGCTTGTGGGCTCTGGCAAGAAGCTCTGGGGCGACGAAGATCCTGATGAGTACGTTCGGCGTCTCCGCGAGGGCTGGGAATGAGCCGGATCTTCTGGGACACAAATCTCTTTATCTATTTATTTGAAGATTACGGAAAATTTTCGCAGGCCACGGCTGCGCTTCGGGAGCGGATGCTGGAGCGTGGCGATCAATTGCTGACTTCCACGCTTACCCTGGGAGAGATACTGGTAAAGCCGCTGGAAAAAGGCGCCCATGATCTTTCCGGGAAATACGAAAATGCGATTAAAGCAGCATCGGTCCTTTTAAATTTCGACGACCGGGCGGCAAAAATCTATGCGGCGCTCCGGTCAGACCGCGCTTTGCGGCCCCCGGACGCAATCCAACTGTCTTGTGCTGCCTCTGCGGAGGTTGATCTTTTTATCACCAATGACACGCGCCTCCAGAACCGGCAGGTGCATGGCATACAGTTCATTGTCTCCCTGGATCGCGCGCCCATTTAATGCTGGACGCAAAAGATAAAAGCAGCCGAAACCCGGCTGCTTTTATTGGAACTTTCTTAGAAAAGTTACAGCACCTGGACGTTTTCTGCTTGCCACCCTTTGGGACCTTTGACGACGTTAAACTGGACTGGCTGGCCTTCTTTCAAACTGCGAAAACCATTCGCTTGAATGGCCGAGAAATGAACGAATACATCTTCACCATTTTCCCGCGAGATAAAGCCATAACCCTTCGCGTCATTGAACCACTTCACTGTTCCTTGTTCCATGTGGTACCCGCATTCCTTGTTTCATGAAATTTGCGCTTTTCTGAGGGTTAGTGCAGGCAGGTTGCAGCTAGGTGCATGGCTGCTGTACAACACTTCTGAAACAACGCAGCGACATTATAACCTTGGATTTCCAGAGTTGCCGCAAGAAAATAAGATTTACCTTAGAAACAGTAAACAGGCGACGTGACATTTTGGCTTAAGCAGGGCAAATGATTGTAGGCACAGGAGTTGACATCGCCGAGGTGCCCCGGATTCAGGCCGCACTGGAACGTTTTGGCGACCGTTTTCTGGCCCGTGTCTTCACTCCGGACGAGGTCCGGTACTGTATTGGGAAACCCAACACCGCCGAACGTCTGGCTGCCCGCTTTGCCGCCAAAGAGGCTGGAATGAAGGCGATTGGCACTGGCCTGCGCCATGGCGTTACCTGGCATGACGTGGAAGTCCTGCGGGCGCCGGGGCAGCGGCCCGTTTTGAAATTCAGCGGTAAAGCAGCTGAGTTTGCTTCCCGAATGGGCTGCAAACGCGCCCACCTTTCGCTCTCACACACCAAAGAGCAGGCGATTGCCCACGTTATTCTTGAAGGTGACTGAGATCGATCGCCTTTGCAAACTCTCGCGCCTGTGAGAACCTGAAATCATCTGATGAGCCAAACCACAGTCGCCCCGAACCTATTCGCACAATCCGAAATGACGCCCCGCACTGTGATGCTGGCAGTTGCGCTGGTCAGCTTTGCCAGCCTGCTCCTGGAACTGGCCCTCACACGGCTGTTCAGCGTGGTGCTGTTCTATCACTTCGCTTTCTTTGCCATCTCTGTGGCTTTGCTGGGATTGGGCTCCGGCGGCGTCTTTGCGCATGTGCGCCGCGCATGGCTGCAACGCTTTGATATACGCATGCTGGGCGCATGGCTCTGTCTGCTGAATTCGGTCTTTATTCTGGCGTCAGTGGAAGTGGTGCTGCACACGCCGGTGTCTCTGGAAGTGACGGGACGCAACTTTGGCAAGCTGACCATTATTTATCTGGCGGCTGCGGTGCCCTTTTTCCTTACCGGACTGCTGTTCTCCGTTCTGTTTGCCCGCTCCACGGATTCCATCTCACATCTCTATGGCGCTGATCTTGCCGGGGGCGCTTCGGCCTGCCTGCTGGTGATCCCTCTGCTGAACCTGGTGGGAGCGCCCAACGCAGTATTGCTTGCTCCCGCTGCCATGGCGTCTGCTGGAGCGCTCTGGGCCAGCGATACGCAATTGCGTAAGCGAGCGTGCGCACTAGCGGCCATCTTCATTTTGCTGATGGCCGGCAATTATTCCGGACGCCTCATCGACGTTATCTATGCCAAGGGTGCGTATCGTGATCCTCAATGGATTGAATTTGCGCGCTGGAATGCGATTTCCCGCATTTAGGTCAACAATCAGCTTGGCAGCCGCTATGTTGTGATTGACGCGGACGCCACCACCGCAATTATGAATGCCGATCCCGCGCACTGGGACCAGGAGAGCAGCCCCACGCCCACGCATACCGGACTTCCCGTGCAACCGGGCTTCAACTGGAAAAAAAGCCTGATGGCGGCTGCGCCCTCGGTAGCCAATGTGCTGCGCCCGCGCGGAGCTTTCGCCATTATTGGTCCTGGCGGCGGAGTGGACGTGCTGCGCGCCGTGGCCAATGGCAGCCCCAGCGTGACCGGCATTGAGATCAATCCCATCATTGTGAACGACGTTATGCGCGGCCGCTACGCCAGCTACTCTTTCCATCTTTATGATCTGCCCCAGGTCCATATACACATTCAGGATGGCCGTTCTTACATTCGCAGCTCGCGCGAAAAGTATGACATTGTGCAGATGACGCTGGTGGATACATGGGCTTCCACTGCTGCCGGGGCCTTCGCGTTAAGTGAGAACAATCTTTATACCGTGGAAGCGTTTCGTGAATACTTTGATCACCTGAAGCCTGACGGCATGATTGCCATCACGCGCTGGGAGTTCAGGCAGCCGCGTGAAGCTTTGCGCGTGGCTTCGCAGGCGATTGAATCGCTGCATCGCATCGGTATTGCCGACCCGGCAAATCATTTTGTTCTCATCGCGGATGGCGGACTGAATGAGGATGGCCGTCCAGTGCTGGTGCTGGCCAAGAAATCCCCTTTCACCCCGGACGAATACGCGGCAGTTGCCGGTCATGTTCGCAACAATCCAAACCTATTCTGGCTCAATCCTCCTGCGGGATTCACCGGACTTCAGCCCCTTCCACCGGCGGCAGAGGCGTTCCGCAGGCTGATTGAATCGAATGATCCGCAGCGCTTTGCTCAGGACTACGCTTATAACGTTGCACCGGTCAGTGACAGCGCGCCATTCTTCTTTTTCACGCTGAAAACCAAATATGTAATCCAGAACATCCTGGCCGGCACAGGACACGGCATGGATTGGCGCATCAACCTTGGCGTAGTTGTCCTGGGCATGTTGCTGATTATCTCCGCCGTGGCGGTGCTGGCCTTTCTGGTTTTGCCGCTGGCGCTGCATCGTGAGCAGGAAGATGGTCCGCGCAGGAACGGCATTGCTGGATTGCTTTATTTCATCGCCGTTGGCTTTGGTTACATCCTGGTGGAGATATCGCTGATTCAGCGCTTCGTGCTCTTTCTAGGACATCCGACCTACGCCCTGACCGTGGTGGTGTTCCTGCTTTTGCTTTCCAGCGGTGCGGGCAGCGTGGCCGCGCGCCGCTGGATTTCCGGCAGCACGCATGTCCTGCTGCTCCTGGTGTCAATTGCCGCTTTGAGTGTGGTCAATGTGGCCGTTCTGCCATGGCTGCTCTCGGCAGCGGTGGGACTGCCTTTTGTTATTAAGCTGGTTCTTAGCGCAATTGTGCTGGCGCCGCTTGGTTTCTTTATGGGAATGCCTTTTCCGACCGGATTGCGGTTAATCAAGACCGTGGAATGGGCCTGGGCCCTCAACGCCGCTGCGAGCGTGCTGGGTTCCGTGATGGCCATGGTGATCGCCATTCACTTTGGGCTGACCATTACCCTGGAATGTGCCGCGCTGGCTTATGGCCTGGCAGCACTGTGCTCGCGGACCTGGCGGCATGCAGTATTCCTATAATTGAAAAAGAGGCTCACTGCATTTCCGGCTGGTTTCAGGCCCTTATCGCTGCCAAACGCTGTCTCTTTCTAGGGAACTCGCAATCGCATCTGCTATGATTTTCGCGTAACATTACTTTTACTTTGCCTAGCCAAAAGCAGCTCAGGTGGTCTGAACTCAAGGTCGGTATCACCGTCATAGTCGGCTCGGTGACGCTGGCAATCCTTGTGTTCCTCATCAGCGGGACCAGTGGTCTCTTTACCACGAAAATCACGCTGGTCACTTACTTTGACAATGCTGAAGGATTGCGCGGCGGACAGCCGGTGGACCTTCAGGGTGTGGCCATTGGCAATGTGAAGAGCGTGCGCGTGGTTCCCGGACGCCAGCTTGATCCGGTACAGGTCATCATGCGGGTCAATGCCCAGTACCAGTCGTTCATTCGTAAAGACTCCAAAGCCCTGATTCTGACGGCGGGTGTTCTGGGCGAATCCTTTGTTGACATTAATAGCAAGGAAGCCACAGGCCCGGTGGTGAAGGATGGCGATGAGTTGCCCTCATCGAACCCGCCCGGTCTGCAGGATGTGGTCCGCAGCAGCAACACGACCCTGCAGAACGTTGATGTTCTGGTAAAGCGCGCAGATGCCATCCTGGCTGAAGTCCAGAACGGCAATGGCACATTGAGCAAAGTCCTCAACGACCCCACCATGATCAACAAGGTCAACGCAATCCTCAATGAAGTCCAGAGATTGCTGAATGACGTGAGCAGCGGCAAGGGCAACATCGGAAAACTTTTTGCCGATGAAACTCTCTATCACAAAGCCAATGACGCGGTGGATAAGATTGACCGCATGGTGGATGAGATCAATCAGGGCAAAGGCACCGTGGGCAAGTTGCTGAAAGACGATCAGCTCTACAACAGCACCAACCTGACCATTGCCAAAGCCAATAAACTGCTGGACGACCTGAATGCCGGCCACGGCGCCGCAGGCAAGCTGCTCAAGGATGAGGAATTCGCCCGCAAGCTGCATAACACCATTGATAAGCTCTCCGCTATCGCTGACCGGCTTGATGCGGGTGAAGGCAGCGCCGGCAAACTGCTGACGGACCCGGCTGTTTACAATGACACTGACCAGTTGCTGGTGGAGACGCGGACCCTCATCAAGGCTGTCCGTGAAAATCCCAAAAAATATCTGACCATCCACTTCCGGGTATTCTGATTTGCGCTTTCGTCTCGCGCAGGTGTGTGACGATGTGTCGTAGAACTATTTAGGCTTCGCAGCGGCCTATAGCGCAATCACTTGCTTCTTCAGGTTCACTAGGGACCTTTTTTAGAGGTTGTGCCAACAGCCGTTATTGGTGATCACTATATCGAAAGGACGAACGATGACACGCGAACAATGCACGGCCGCCATTCTTGAAGCCAAAACAATGAAGGGGTTGTCATTCCAAAAGATTGCCGACCATGTTGGCCGCCATGTTGTCTGGACGACGGCAGCATTGCTGGGACAGCACCCAATGTCTGCCGACGAGGCAAGGAAAGTGGTGGAGATACTAGGCCTGGAAGGAAGCGTCTCATTGGCGCTCCAGCAGTTCCCGATGCGCGGCTCTCTGGTTCAATCGCCGCCTACTGATTCCGTGATCTACCGCTTTTATGAAATTGTACAGGTGTATGGAACAACGCTTAAGGCGGTAATTCATGAAGAGTTCGGTGACGGCATCATGAGTGCAATTGATTTCTCGATGGATGTACAGAGGGTTCCGGATCCCAAAGGTGACCGGGTACGAGTCACGATGGAAGGCAAATTCTTACCCTACAAAAAGTGGTAAAACGCACGACCATAGCAAAGCCAATCTTGACGGCTCAATCAGGCCGGTGGGACGAAGTGCGCCAAACCCGCTTCTGAGCTTTGCTGTCATAGTGGTGGCTGTGCTTGCCTCTCTCCGCAATTTCCTCTATGTTTTAATGTCAGTTTATATTGGAACTAGCGCTCGTCCATCCAACCGATTGAGGCACATTCAACATGCGTTTCACCTTTCGCTTCACTGCAGTATTGATTTTTGCCTGCCTGGTGATTTCCTCCGGCACGGCCCAGGAAAATAAAGCAGCCGCCAACTCCATGACCTCCGCGCTGGATACAACGATTGATCCTTGTGTGGATTTTTATCACTTTGCCTGTGGCAATTGGACCAAGAACAATCCCATCCCGTCTGACCAGTCCATCTGGAGCCGGTTTGGCGAACTGGCGGAACATAACCGGGAAAAGCTGCGCGACATTCTGGAAGAGGCGGCCAAGGCCACCAATCGCACGGCCAATGAGCAGAAGGTGGGCGACTATTACGCCACGTGCATGGACGAAGCGGCCATCGAAAAGAAAGGCATCGCCGTCCTCAAGCCGGAATTTGACCGCATTAATTCTATTAAGGACAAAACCGGCCTGCCGGAGTTGATGGGACACATTCACAGCCAGGCCAGCAACGCGCTGTTTTCTTTTGGGTCGGGCGCGGATTTCAAGAATGCCAAGGAAGTGATTGCGCAGGCTGACCAGGGCGGACTTTCCCTGCCGGACCGTGATTACTACTTGAAGGATGATGCCAAATCGGTGGAGCTGCGCAAGGCCTATGTAGAGCATGTTGCCGCCACCTTCAAACTGCTTGGCGATGCGCCGGAAAAAGCCGCTGCTGAAGCCAAAGCTGTAATGAACATTGAGACAGCGCTGGCCAAAGGTTCTGGAGATCGCGTGGAACGCCGTGAGCCCGAGCGTGTCTATCACAAGATGTCCGTGCAGGAGTGGCAGGCGTTGTCGCCTTCCTTCAACCTCACAAAGTACTTGAGCAGCCTGGGCACACCCCGATTTGACAGCATCAATGTGGCCGAGCCAAATTTCTTCAAGGCCCTGGATAATGAACTGAAAAACGTCAGCCTGGATGATCTGAAGACGTATCTGCGTTGGCAAGTTGTGCGCGGCCAGACGGGAGCATTACCCAAGGCCCTGGTGGATGAGAATTTCAATTTCTACGGCAAGACTCTGCAAGGCACCAAAGAGCTGCAAGCGCGCTGGAAGCGGTGCGTTGCAGCCACAGACGGAGACCTGGGCGACGCGCTGGGTGAAGTCTTTGTGAAAAAATATTATCCGCCGGAAGCCAAAGAGCGCACCCTGAAGATGGTGAAACAACTGGAAGATGCACTGCGTCGTGACATTGGCGAGCTGCCCTGGATGTCTGACGTCACCAAAAAGCAGGCGCTGATAAAACTGGATGCCATCCAGAACAAGATTGGCTATCCCAGCAAATGGCGCGACTACAGCACGCTCAAAATTGAGCGTGGCGATGCGCTGGGCAATTCGCTGCGCGCCAATGAGTTTGAAACCCACCGCCAGCTCGCCAAGATCGGCAAACCCCTGGACAAGCAGGAGTGGCAGATGACGCCGCCCACGGTGAATGCCTATTATGATCCCACGGAAAATGACATCAATTTCCCGGCAGGCATTTTGCAGCCGCCGTTTTACGATTTCAAAGCAGACGATGCTCTGAACTTCGGCGGCATGGGCGCAGTGATTGGCCACGAACTTACGCATGGCTTTGACGATCAGGGCGCGCTCTTTGATCCTGAAGGCAATCTCAAGAACTGGTGGACTCCCGCCGACGAGAAGGCCTTTAAAGAGCGGACGCAATGCATCGTGGACGAATACGATAAGTTTGTCGCCGTGGATGACGTTCACGTGCGTGGCAAGCTCACCCTGGGTGAAAACACAGCCGACAACGGGGGCCTGCGCATCGCCTACATGGCGCTGATGAAGTCACTGGCTGATTCCGGCAAGCAGCCGGAGAAAATTGATGGCTTCACTCCGGAGCAGCGTTTCTTTATTGGCTGGGGACAAATCTGGTGCCAGAACCAGACGCCGCAAATGGCGCGCCTGCTGGCCCAGAACAATGAGCACTCACCCGGGAAGTACCGCGTGAACGGCGTGGTGCAGAACATGCCGGAGTTCCAGAAAGCATGGGGCTGCAAAGCAGGCCAGCCGATGGTGGCCGAGAACGCTTGCCACGTGTGGTGAGGCGCGGACCTTTTCTTGCTCCTCGATCTCTCGCGGGCGTGTGACCGTGTTCACACGCCAAGGTGATTGATGTCGTTGAGGATGTGATTGTTCCCTGTCAGCATAAAT
>DAHUXF010000113.1 GCA_027307295.1 Acidobacteriaceae bacterium | reverse complement strand
CGAACTCCGTTATCGGTTTCCTGCCGAATGATGTCGCAGAAAACGCAGCGTTCCTTGTAGATGTAATATTGCTTGGCTCCCTGCAGTTCTTCCACCACGTAGATGGGCAGAATCGGCAGCGCGATCAGCTGCGAGTGGGCGTGTTCGAGCGACGCTCCCGCCGCCTCCCCATGATTCTTGAAGATCAGGATGTACTTGAACCGTCGGTCCTTCTTCAGATCCAGGATGCGGTCGCGAAACGTCCAGAGAACGTCTTCAATGCGCTTGGGAGGAAGGGTCGCAAGACTGGCGGTATGATCCGGAGTTTCGACTATGACCTCATGCGCCCCGATCCCATTCATGCGGTCAAACATGCCCTCAGCCTGGCGGTCCAGATCGCCTTCAATTCCCAGCGCAGGAAATTTATTGGGGACAATGCGCAGGTTCCAGCCCGCCATATCGCGCCCGTTTTCTCCCGGACGGAACGCCAGTATCTCCGGCGGCGTTTTGCTCTCATTGCCTGGACAAAACGGACAGAAGCCGCCGCCTTTGATATCGGCACGCTCGCGGGAAAAATCTCCCGGACGGCGTGAGCGGTCGGTGGAAATGATCACCCATCGTCCGGTAATTGGATCTTTTCTCAGCTCAGGCACAGCTACTATCTTACATCCAAGACAGGAACGCATGCAGGGACGGCCTGCGGACGGTACTCTGTCTCATCAGCAAGATGTTTACTCCATCTGAAATGCACCCTTGAATAATTCAATTTCCGGATCACGGCCTTCGAGATATACGCTTACGATGTCAAAGCGCACCGGCGGATGGCCCTTGATTTTCCGCAGGAAGTCCCGCGCCACGCGTGAAAGATCGCGCTGCTTTTCCACATCCACGGCTGCCTCCGCTGGAATGACGTTTCGCGTGCTGCGGGTTTTCACTTCAACAAAAACCAGCGTTGCATCGTCCCAGCCCACCAGATCCAGTTCGCTGCGGCTGCGCGGACTGCGATAATTCCGCGCGATCATCACATATCCGTTCCGGCGAAGATAGAAATATGCTGCTTCTTCCCCGCGCCTTCCTGTCGTCAGATGCTGTGGGCCTGAGCTTTTCCGGGGAAATAGTCTGGCGGCTGAGTCCAGAACACGGAGTGCCAAGCGGGTAAGCGAACCTTGCATAAAAAGATGACCGCGAATCAACGCGGCACGAATCATACCAGACATGGTTTTGATTCGCGCACATCCGTGTTAATTCGCGGCCAAAATGTTACTGGAGTTCTTTCTCTACAATTCCAATACATTCTTCCAGCACATCCATGGCGATGTCCGCCTGTTCCTGCGTCACCACCAGGGGCGGCGCAATGCGGACAGAGTTCTCGCCGGCGCCCAGATACAGGATGCCGCGCTCAAACGCCAGATCCACAATACGGTCACGCTCGTCATGCGCCACGGCTTTCGTCTTCTTGTCTTTCACGATCTCCACACCAATCATCAGTCCACGTCCGCGCACATCGCCCACCATCGGATGCGTCTTCACCCATCCGCTCAGGCGCTTCATCATGTGGTTGCCGACAACGTCCGCATTATGGATCGCCTCGCGCTCCAGCACATCCATGGTCGCCAGTGCCGCTTCAATGCAAACCGGATTGCCGCCAAAGGTCGAAGCATGCGATCCCGGCACCCAATCCATGATTTCCCCGCGCCAGCGTAATGCCCAGCGGCATCCCGGATGCGATTCCCTTGGCAATCGTAATAATGTCCGGCTCAACCCCGGTATGCTGGATGGCCCACCATTTTCCGCTGCGTCCAGCGCCGCTCTGCACTTCATCGGCTACCAGCAGAATCCCATTTTTGTCGCAGATCCGCCGCAGTTCGCGCAGAAACTCCGCCGGGGCCGGCAGATATCCGCCTTCGCCCTGGATGGGTTCAATGAAGATGGCCGCGCACTCTTCCGGCGGCATGATGGTTTTGAACACACGGTCTTCAATAAAGCTCACGCACTCGGCAATGTGTTCTTCCGCCGTCATGCCTTCCGGCTTGCGGTAAATATTTGGATAAGGCACATGCGCCACGCCCGGCACCAGCGGAAAGAACCGCCGCCGCTGCTGCGTCTTGGATGCGGTCAGGGAGAGCGCGCCCATGGTGCGTCCGTGGAATGCCCCATAAAACGCGATGATGCCCTGCCGCTTGGTGTGGTAGCGGGCCAGCTTCATCGCCGCTTCAATCGCCTCAGCGCCGGAGTTGCCATAGTAGGCGCGGAGCGGGCCCTTCATGGGCGCAACTTTCTCCAGCCGTTTTGCCAGCGTAATCAGGCTCTCATAGTAGAAATCCGTGCCGGACATGTGGATCAACTCGCCGGCCTGTTTCTGAATTGCGGCGACGACCTCGGGGTGGCAATGGCCCGTGGAAACCACGGCGATTCCCGCCGAGAAATCCAGGAACTCATTGCCGTCCACGTCTTCCACCACCACGCCGCGGCCTCTCTTGGCCACCAGCGGGTAGGAACGCGTATACGACGGTGAAATATATCTCTCATCCCCCTTCAGCACTTCAAGCGCCTTTGGACCGGGCAGCTTTGTCCGGATTTTGGGACCTGCATTGGAAATGGTCTGCGTTGCCATGTTCATCCTCTTTTCAAATCGGTTGCGTGTAAGGACTTCAACCTGGCGTCAACATATGACTTCCAGGCCGATTAAGTTGAGGACGTGATAAGGAGATTAGTCGCCGGCGAAGAGATTAGCGCGAGCGTGCGACGGCAGCACCGCCAGGTAACGGCGTGGGCAAACCAGAAAGTCTACCCAGCAGGCCAGCGAGCGTTTGGGGTCCCGCATGGCAAACCATATTGTGCGCTGCGTATTCATAAGACCTAACCATTATAACCTGAATTCAGCTATAGCCTAAATTCAGCCTGAAACACTTATTTCACTAGTCCGTTTCGAGCTCTGTAACGCGCTGCCCGGCTGGCCGTTACCTCAGTACAGTTCCATGGTTGATTCATGCCATTGAGTCTTTTTGCATCGACCGGACACCCTGCGTCGTCAGATGATAATACTCCTATAGATGACTTCTCTGGAAAAACAGCAGCGTTTGCGCGTGATGACCGCCTTTGGACTGGTTTACGTTCTCTGGGGCTCCACGTATCTTGGAATGCGCATTGTCGTGAGAGACTTGCCGCCTTATGTTGCCGGCGGCCTGCGCTATCTCATCTCCGGCCCAATCATGCTGGCTGCCTGCGCCCTGATGGGCCGCAAGATCCGCATCAGCCGCCCGGATTTTGCCCGGCTGGTAGTAATCTCCATTCTGCTGCTCTCGCTCGGCAACATCGGCGTACTCTGGGCGGAAGAATACGTCTCCAGCGGGCTGGCCGCGCTGATAGTAGCCCTGGTGCCTATATGGGTGGTCATCATTGAAGCATGGATTTTTCGCGCCGGGCGCATGCCTATCAAAGGACTTTTTGGGCTGACCCTGGGGATCGTCGGTTTGCTGATACTGCTCTGGCCGCGCATCGCCGCAGGCAGCCATTTAGGACAGCTTGAATTGATAGGCGCCGGAATCCTTGCCGCTTCGTCTTTCGCCTGGGCGCTTGGCTCCGTCTTCTCCCACCGCTTCAGGCTGAGCGTGGATGTTTTTTCATCCGCCGCATGGCAGATGACTATCGGTGGAGTGATCAACGGCTTTATCGCTCTTGTCACCGGCCAGTTTCACCACGCCCGCTGGACCACATCCGCTCTTGCAGCCATTGGTTATCTCATTGTTGCCGGGTCGTGGATCGGCTACACCGCCTACATCTATTTACTGGAACATGTGCCTACGCCCAAGGTGGCAACGTACGCTTATGTCAATCCCATCATTGCAGTGTTTCTGGGCTGGCTGATTCTGCGCGAGCATGTGGACATCTTTATGCTGGTGGGAACTGTGATTATCATCCTTTCCGTCGCGCTGGTGAACACATCCAGGCTGCGTAGTCTTGCAGTACAGCCAACTGCCGCAGAAGCTTCACACTGCGTTGAGACCATCAATGTTGCAGGAGACTGAGAAACAGATTCTTACCACGGATAACACGGATCGGGAAATAAGAGTAGGCAATCCAGCATAAACACCCGGACTTTCGCCCCTGCTGTACCAGGAGAGCAACACCTAAAACAAACTTCCACTGCGGAGGCACAGAAAAATATATTTTTGAGGAAAGTTCCTGGCCAGACTATCTATAGATTCGCGCTTTTCGCGTTGATTCGCGGCTGATATTCTTCCCTGATCTGCTGGATTATTCCGGCTTATTTTCTCTTCCACCGCGTTCCATCTTTTGTGTCTTCCAGAACAATGCCGCCATCGGCCAGTTGTTTCCGGAGGGCATCCGAGCGGGCAAAGTCCCGGGCTTTCTTCGCAGCATTGCGCTCCTCGATCAGCCGGTTTACTTCTTCATCAGAGATCGTCTTCGCCGCCTCGCCAACCAGCCCATGCTCTCGGGCCCATTCCATGGCCGCCTTCATCTTGTCGGCGTCGTCATCTTTCATCACGGCAAAAATTTCATCGAACAGCTCCAGCACTTCCAGGCTGGGCGCTTTATCGCCTTCGCGCAATTCGCCATGATCGGCCAGCGTGTTCATTTCACGCACCATGTCAAAGACCGCCGCTGAAGCGTACGCCGTATTCAAATCATCTTCCATGCCTGCACGCATCTCCCGCCTGGCTTTCGCCGCCGCTTCCTGCGCCGCGGGATTGGTTCCCGCAGGAAGCCGCATCATTCGCATTCGCGCGGCAAACGTCCGCAGGCGCTCCACCGACTTCGCAGCCTGCTCCAGTCCGGCCATGGTGAAGTTCAGTTGCTTGCGGTACGGAACCGAAGTAAGAAGAAAGCGTATTGAAGACGGCTTGTGTCCTTTCACCAGCAGATCGCGCAGGGTAAAAAAATTGCCTGCGCTCTTGGACATCTTCTCGCCTTCCACCAGCAGAAAGCGGACATGCATCCAGTGCCGGGAAAATATTTTTCCGGTCAGCGCCTCTGACTGCGCTATCTCATTCTCGTGATGCGGGAAGGTCAGGTCCTCGCCCCCTGCGTGCAGATCAAAACTATCGCCCAGATATTTCATGGACATTACGGAACATTCAATATGCCACCCAGGACGCCCCGGCCCAATTGAACTTTCCCAGAAAGCCTCGCCTTCCTTGGGGGACTTCCACAGGGCGAAATCGCGGGCATTGTCTTTTTCATATTCATCCACGTCTACGCGCGCGCCGGTTTCCATGCCGCCGAAATCTTTCTTGGAAAGCTTGCCATATTCCGGGAACATGGCAATCCGGAAGTAATACGAGCCGTCTTCCGTGCGGTAGGCAAAGCCCTTCTTCTCCAGCGCTGCAATGAACTCCGCCATCGCGGGTATGTGCTCCGTGGCGCGCACCAGACGCTCCGGACGCTCCAGGTTCAGTGAGCCCATGTCCTCCAGAAACGCCTCTTCATATTTGCGCGTGTATTCCTGCACGGTTTTTTTGTCGCGCGCAGCATTGCGAATGATCTTGTCATCCACGTCGGTAATGTTCATTACATGCTGGAGCTTATGCCCGCTCTGGCGGAGAAACCGCCGCAGGATATCGACTGCAACAAACGTGCGGAAATTGCCGATATGGCCGTAGTCATACACCGTGGGACCGCAGGCATACATGCGGACGGTGTTGTCTTGCGAAGGCGCAAACTCTTCCACCTTGCCGGAGAGCGTGTTGTAGAGATGAAGCGGCAAATGGAGATTGTAACAAAAGACCCGCGCGCTGAACGGAGCGCCCCGGCTATGCGCTTTCTGGTTTGGCCCCTATGCTCCGCAGATCGAATGCCAGGCGCAGCACATAGTGAAGGCCGGACACCACTGTGAGAATCACCGTCGCATATATACCCCAACGTTTTCCCAGTCGTGTCCAGTTTGATCCATACGTCTGGTACAGCAGCACCAGGGGGACCGTGACGATCTGCGCCGCTGTATTGGCCTTGCCGAACCAGCTTGGACGAAATACTTTCTTTGCTCCCGTGGCGTAGAGCAAGGTACAGACAATCAGGATGATGATGTCACGGCTGAAGACCAGGATGGTCACCGGCCAGCGAATAATATGCGCGATGGAAAGCATCAGGAACATCGTGCTGAGCAGCAGCTTGTCCGCGATGGGGTCCAGATATTGCCCTATGGTGGTTTTCTGCTGCAAGAGCCGGGCCAGCAGGCCATCCAGTCCATCTGTAATGCCGGCCGCAACAAAAATGAGCAGCGCCCAGTTGTACTTCTGCTGCTGGATTGCCACCACCACGAACGGAACAAAGATCAGCCGCAGGAGCGTGAGCAGGTTAGGCGCGGAGCGCAATTGCTGGATCATGGCTGCGGCTCCTGAAAAAATGTACCGGCATCTTTGCCGGTCTTGGCCGCGAATTGCTCAGAGAGCGAGGGCAGTACTCCGCTGCGCCCGTCCACTTCCATACGCTGCACGCGATGCATGGGAAAGAATACGACATTAGGGGCCACATCCTCACCCGATTTCACTTGTTGCGCAAAGTCATCCAGCGACTGCAAATCCACTCCGCGCAAGCTTACTCCCGCCGGCGTCAGTGACAACACCACACCCCAGAATTTTTCACGCGGGTTGAGTAATGTGACCAGCACCAGCTGTCCGGCATTCATGGATGTTCTGGTTCCTTTTGTGCGCTTTTTTTAGCAAGCTCAGGGGACGCCTGGGAGTTGCAGATTAGGTTACCACGGCATGGCCGTCGATGATACGCGCCACAAAAAGTGTTCGGCTGGCCGGAACATGGGCAGATACCCTGTCTCAGGCGGCCATCCACTGTCTTACCCCTGGGCTGAAACGGCCCGCGCCGCGATAATAGCCCGGATGCATTGTTCCGCCATTATAGCTGCTCCTGCCGCATTAGGATGCCCGGTGGAGGAAAGCCAGCACTGCTGCTTCTGCAGCAGACCAGCCGCAGCCAGTTCGCAAGCCGCCCGTCTTTCCAGCGCAACTTCATCCGGGATTTTCTCAGGATCATTGCAATCCAGTTCCCAGAGCAACGATTGCGGCGCATAGGCCGCGTTCCCTTCATGCATGCCGGAATCCACAAAGACCACGCGATTCTGTCCCGCTTCTCGATTCACGTGTTGCACCGCGCCACGCAGCAGCCCGTTCGATAATCTCCAGAACCGCAGGCAGTGCTCCACCAGCTCATGGCGGAAAAGGCCGGGATCAGACAGAGGCGCAAACCGCACTCCGTGCACCAGGGAATACAGGCACTCCACTCCTTTACTCCTGCTCTGGTGGCTCAATACAGGGTAGTAGCCCAGCACCATGATCCGCGCATTGGGGAAACGGGCCGTCACCTGTTGCAGCAGCGCCAGCATGTCACGCCCGCAATAATTGCGAGTGTGCAACTCCAATTCATACTGCGGCACCATGGGATTCAACACCCGTTGGATCTCCACATCATTGATGCCGCCGTTCATCAGCACCCAACGGACCAGCTCTGGGTCTTCCTTATATGACTCTAGCTGTTGAAGGATCGTGGGGAAAAAACATGGCACTTCACCGGAAGGCATGGTCACGGTATAGGAATCTCGTATGCCGATTTTTGCGCCCGCATGCGCCAGCATTTTTACCTGCACGTGCAGATGCTGGGCGAGAGCGTACGCCGTCTTGTGTTCCGGAGACAAGCCCTGGCCCCAAACCACTGAGTCCCCGAGAACGAGAAGTGTGCTCATCCGAGTGCGCCCAGTGTACCAAGGATTCGAGTTTCATCTGTGCAAATCTGCTTTGGCCCCGACGGTATTGTCAACTTGCGCCGTTCGCGTTCACACAACACAAAGACACTGCGACGTAAGATCATCGGTAAAACTCCCTGTAGCGGCATTGACTCGCTCTCTCCTCGCTGCGCTCAACGGGAGCAGCGTTCAAGACGAACAGATTTTGACGGTGACGTGCTCCCTGTCATAAATTTGCGTTGTTCGCGTCCCTTCGCGGCTTGCACTGTACGCACACGAGGTCAAACGTCGAATAGAGCCTGTTCTGCGATAGAATGGGGCTGCGAATGCATCCCAAAGACTTCCAAATGCCTGTGCGGCAGTATTTCCGCAAACGCCGCTTCAAGAGCTTTCTGTCCACATACAGTTCCTGCCGCACCATTCTGGACATAGGCGGCGAGCAT
>DAHUXF010000112.1 GCA_027307295.1 Acidobacteriaceae bacterium | reverse complement strand
CCCGTTATAAAACCACAAAAAAGCCAGCGTCACGGCAATCACGACGAGCAGAATGAGCCAGAAGATAATCCTGAGCATAATGCCGAAAAAGCTTTTGCGGGCGGCAGGTGCGGCAACAGTGGTGGTGGCCATGGGCCACGATTTTACCCGCATGGTTGCGCCAGCGGCAATTGCGATCAGCTATTGGCTTGGCGCAGCTTTCCCGTGAATTGCCGAAAGCGCCGAAAATTGCCAAAGATCGCCGAAAGTGAGCATTCGAACCCGCGATGAATTTGGGTGCTCAGCATTTCAATTTGGATTTTTTGGCACTTTTGGCATTCGTGGAAATGGTCATTGCGTATAATGAAAATGAATTTCATTTTCATTTGCCGGTACAGTTCCACCGGGGCAAACGCACACCCATGCTGCAACGACGGATTGACGATCATGCACCCCCATCTCGCGAAGCCGTGCGCGAAGCGCAGGATATTTTCTATAAGCATCTGAAACGTGTTGGACTTAAACACACCGATCAGCGGGATACCATCCTGCGTACCTTTTTGGAAACCCGCGACCATCTTTCCACGGATGAGCTTTTTCGCCTGGTGCGCAAGAAAGACGGCAAGATCGGCTTTACCACGGTCTATCGCACGCTGAAATTGCTGGCTGAGTGCGGGCTGGCCAGCGTGGTCCCTTTTCCTGACGGCATGGCCCGCTACGAACACCAGTTCAACCGCCGCAACCATCATCACATGGTCTGCACGGAGTGCGGAGCATCGGTTGAGTTTTTTTCTCCTGAGGTCAGCAAGCTGGAAGAAGAGATCGGACGCAAGTACCACTTTGACGCCACTCGCCACAACTTCCAGATATACGGAATCTGCGAAGATTGCCGTAAACAATCCATCAAAAGGGCTCTGTAAGAGTTTCTTCCACAAGCGGCAGCCACTTTGTGTGATGTTGTCTTAGTTAAGAGACAACCTCCGCTCAGGGACATATGGATCTGCTTTTGTGCGGTACTCTGCACGGCCCGCAGAACAGATGCAATGTTTTCCACTCACGTTATTACAATGGATGCGTGTTCCAACTGCGCAAGTACCAACCCGTGGATTTTGAACGCTTACTGGAAATCGATCAAAGCTGCTTTACTACAGGCATAGCCTACTCCGAGGCGGAGATGCGCTACTTTCTCTCCATGCCTATGTCCATTACCCTGGTAGGGGTTCGCGGCGCGCATATAGAAGGTTTCATCATTGCCAATCATTACCGGTCCCGGCGCTCGTCCCGCTCTGTGGGCAAGATCATTACTATTGATGTTGCGCCTGTGGCCCAGCATAGCGGGTTGGGGTCCGTGCTTATCTCCGGCGCCGAAGCAAAGCTGCAAAAGGCCGGCTGCGACTACGTTTCATTGGAAGTGGCGGTCGATAATGAGCCGGCCCTCAAGTTTTATAAAAAGCATGGCTACACTGTGTTGAAAGTGCTTCCACGCTATTACCTTGATTCAATAGATGGCCTGCTGATGGGCAAGAAGCTCTGACAGGTTTTGCCCCGGCCCTGCCGTGGTAGCATAAACATCCTCAGGATCATTTCAATTTCGCCCTCATAGCTGGTCGGGCTGCCCAGGATGACGACACCAGAGTGACGACTCGACTGGAAAAAAGAGTGACAACCCGATTGGAAAGAGCCAGATCTTCGCAAAAATCAGCCAGCGTGAACTCGGGTATCAGGATTGCCATTGATAGCGGCGGAACCTTCACTGACTGCGTGTGGCTGGATGGCTCCACGCTGCGCGTCCTGAAGGTTTTTTCCACGCCCGCAGATCCCGCAGAGGCCATTGCCGGAGCGGTGCATAAGATTGCCGGAAGCACGGAGCAGGTAACGGTGCTCCACGGCTCAACGGTGGGGACCAACACATTATTGCAGCGCAAAGGCGCGCGGATTGCATTTGTGACAACGGCGGGGTTTGAAGACTCCATTGAAATTGGCCGCCAGCACCGCCCCAAACTGTATGACTTTTTCTTTGAGCGCGAGCCTGCGCTGGCCCCCGCTGAGTTGCGCTTTGGCGTTAAAGAGCGCACCTCTGCGGAAGGAGTAATTCTCCACGCTCCTGAATCAACGGTATTGGCGGCATTGGTTGCCCGGATTGACGCTGAACGGCCGCAGGCCATCGCTCTCTCATTGTTGTTTTCCTTCGCTAACCCTGCGAATGAAAAGGTTGTGGCTGCGGCCCTGGGCACGCTCAATCTTCCGGTCTCCGTGTCACATGAAATTCTCCCGGAGTTCCGTGAATATGAACGTGCCAGCACCGTCCTGGTGAATGCTTATCTTCAGCCGGTCATGCAAACCTATCTGCGCAAGTTGCAGGAGCGGACAGGCAAGGGAGCGGGTAAGAGGAACGAAGCGCGGATTTTTGTAATGCAGTCCAGTGGTGGAATCACCGCTTTGGAGACCGCCGCACAACAACCCGTCCGGACCGTGCTCTCAGGTCCAGCCGGAGGCATTGTGGGCGCTGCGGCGGTATCGGCACGCAGCGGTTTTGAACGGATTATCACCTTTGATATGGGCGGAACCTCTACGGACGTCGCCCTGGTGGATGGCCAGCCCGCCACTACGAATGAAGCTGATGTTGCCGGATTGCCGGTGCGCGTGCCGGTCCTTGATATTCACACCGTTGGAGCGGGCGGTGGATCGCTGGCGCGCTTCGATGCTGGCGGATCCTTGCGCGTTGGTCCCGAATCGGCTGGGGCCGATCCTGGTCCCATCTGTTACGGCAAAGGAGACCGCCCCACCGTGACCGATGCCAACCTGCTTCTTGGCCGTCTGCCCGCTGACCAGTTTCTGGGCGGTGATTTTCAACTCAACTTGCCGCGTACACAGAGGCGCGTGCAGGAATGGCTGAAGGAAAACGGCAGCAAACTCTCAGTAGAAGACTTCGCTGAAGGGGTTGTGCGCGTAGTGAACGCCAACATGGAGAAAGCCATTCGCGTAGTCTCCATTGAGCGCGGCTATGATCCACGGCAGTTCGCGCTGGTGGCTTTTGGTGGCGCAGGCGCCATGCACGCCTGTGAGTTGGCGCAGGCGCTGCGTATTCCGCGCGTGGTTGTGCCTGCTTATCCTGGAGCGCTTTCTGCGCTGGGAATTCTGATTAGTGACGTGGTAAAAGACCACTCACGCACCGTCTTACTGCGCGTTGCTCCCGCATCCGGCAAGGCCGATGCCGCCAATTCTCACACCTTGCCGGTAAAAAAGCTGGAGGGAATCTTCTCTGAACTCCAGCGCAATATTGCCGCTGAGCTCAAAAAAGAAGAGTGGCGGGGAAGAGCAGTTTTTGAGCCAAGTTGTGACGTGCGCTATCGCGGCCAGGGATATGAGCTGAACCTGCCTTACCGCTTTAATGTGCTCTCGCGCTTCCATGCCGAGCACAAAAGACGCTATGGTTACAGCAGCCCGGAGCGGGAAGTGGAAATCGTTACTGTACGCGTGCGCGGACGTGTAGCTTCACCGGAAAAACTATCGCGGTTGAAGATACAGATGAGCGCAGGAAAGCTTCAGCGGTCCAGCGCCATGGTCCATTTTGGCGGCAGGAACTACAAAACGGCGGTCATGCCGCGCGATTTTCTGAAGCAGGGAACCAGCTATCGTGGTCCGGCGATCATTACCGAATACAGCGCTACCACGGTCGTTCCACCGGGTTTTGCTTTCCGTAAAGACCCCCATGGGAACCTGGTGATCGAGCGGTCCTGACCGGGTCGAACCATCTATTCAAATAAAACAGGGAGGCATTCCGGAGAACGCCTCCCTGAACAACTTCAACCAAAGAGAGATAATGCCTTTTGCGGCTGTATCATCCAAAACCCGAAGCGATGGTAAAAGTTTCGTGCTTGGTAAAAATAAAGGCGACCCTGGTTGGGACGCCTTTATTTTGTTTGGCAAAGAGCTAACTAGGCCACGTCTTTCTTGCGCTCTTCCTGTTTCTCTTCGTGTTGCTTTTTCTCTTCGTGCTCGATCTTCTTATCATGGATTTTTTCGTCTAACTTGTTGGCAGCGTCCCGCACGGCATCTTTCGCTTTGCCCACCGCATTGCGGGCCTTGCCCTCGGCCTGCTCAGCCAGACCTTCAGTCTGGGTTTTTACGTTGCCAGTCCATTCGCCCATTTGGCGCTTCGCGCGCCCGGTTACATCTTGCGCTGTGCCCTTAATACGATCTTTATCCATAAAACTATCCCCTTCCGATCCACTTGTGCAGCTGTTGATTTTCAAAGGTCGTCTGCTAAATTGCGGCGCGTCTGCCGGTGATCAACTGGAAGACCAGAGCAATCAAGGCCAGCACGAGCAGCAAGTGTATGAATCCGCCCATGGTGTAGCTGCTAACCACTCCCAGCAGCCATAGAACAAGAAGAATCACAAACAGAGTCCAAAGCATGTCACCCTCGCATTAACAAACTTGCTAATAGCTTTGAGGCTACTTATGCCCGGCATGGTTGCAAGCAATCGAGAGCTGCTGAAACAAGGAGCACTGACTGGCCTTTGCGTCCGGAGCCGGGAATTTCTCTTTTGAATGAGGTGCAATTAAGAAAATCCAAGAAAGCCGGAATTTTTTATTTAAGCTCCGGCGGGTTTGAAGGTGGCGGCCTCTTGCCAGAAGCGCTATTGTTAGTGACGACATGAGAATTGCGATTCAGGGAGAACTTGGAGCATTCAGTCATCAGGCTGCCTTGCATTTTTTGCCAGGCGCACAGGTTGTGGCCTGCGCCACTTCAGTGCAGGTATTTGACGCGCTTGATTCCCGCCACGTACAAGCAGCCGCTATTCCAGTGGAGAACACTTTGGCGGGACCTGTGGGCGAGCATCTTGATCTTCTGATGGAGCGTGAAGTTTTTGTCCATGCTGAAATGCGTTTGCGCATCCAACACAATCTTATTGCCGCTCCGGGCACTAAATTGAGGGATGTCCGCCAGGTACTGTCGCACCCGGTGGCGCTGGACCAGTGTCGCAATTTCTTTCGCCGCCATCGCCGGATTGTGCCCGTGCCCTTTTATGATACCGCCGGCAGCGTGAAGCACGTGGTTGCCGGCAAACTGCACGACACTGCTGCCATTGCCAGTCGGCAGGCGGGACAAGAATATGGCGGCAAGGTTCTTCTTCCCGCCCTGGAAGATGATAAACAAAACTTCACCCGTTTTTTTCTTATCAAAAAGAGTAAGAAATCCGGTCTGCAGGCCGATAAGACTTCTTTAGCATTCGGTTTGAAGAATGTCTCTGGAGCTTTGTTCAAGGCTCTCAGCGTTTTTGCTCTGCGTGATCTCGATCTCAGCAAAATTGAGTCGCGACCCGTGCGGGGCAAGCCCTGGGAATATTGTTTTTTTGTGGACGTTTTAAGTGGAGACGACCAGGCTATGTGTCTGGCCTTGAATCAGTTGGAGGAAATTGCCGGGTTTGTAAAGGTGCTGGGCATATACCCCAGGGCGAAATGACGGGCTTTTTGCTACTTTGCCTTTAAAAACCTGGCGTACCCTGATGCCTATCCTGAATTTGGATAGCATACCAAGGAGGTCATTACGCAAAGCACAAGGCCCAAAGCGTCTTGAACAGGACACCATTGTTCAGAGGGTTGCCACCTGAAGCAAAGGACAGGTCAAGGGTTTGGGTTACTCCCCCAAAGAACCTAAGCCCGTTCTTTGGAAATGTCAGAAAACAATGGTAAAATCAACAATTTCGGACGCTGAACTGCATCTTTTCGAACATCGCAATCATCAAATGTGAGCGTATTCATATCAAGGATAAAAAATATGGCGTCTGAAACGCGTAATAGTAATGTCGAACCGGGAGCGGCGCCGGAGCAACAGCAGGAGAGGCAACAAATCATGGATGAACAGCAAAAGAGCATTCCGGTTCTACCGGTGCGGGATACGGTCCTTTTTCCGCATGCTGTTCTGCCGCTCACTGTGGGGCGCGAGAGTTCAATTCAACTGATTAACTCGCTCGGAGAAGAAAAAACCATTTTGGTAGTGGCGCAGCGGGAGGCCCGCGTGGACGCCCCGCAGCCAACTGATTTATACAGCATTGGAACACTGGCGACTGTGCATAAAGTCGTCAAGATGCCAAACCAGAGCCTTTTTGTTTTTACTGAAGGCTTGAACCGCGGCAAGCTCAAGGACTTTACCCAGCTAACGCCCTTTCTGCGCGCGGATGTTGGGCCAATTGTGGACGAAGACACGGACATGTCGCCGGAAGTTGAGGCGCTGCAGCGCAACGTGCTGACGCTCTTCCAGCAGATCGTGGCGGGCTCGCCCACGCTTTCAGATGAATTGCAGACCGTGGCCATCAACATCGAAGAGCCCGGACGCCTGGTGGACTTTATCGCTTCCTCGCTGCCTTTCCTTTCTACCAAAGACAAGCAGGAAATCCTGGAAACGCCGGATGTAGCCCGCCGGTTGCAGGCCATCAATCAGCATTTGGCCAAGGAGCTTGAGGTCCAGCAGCTGCGTAACAAAATACAAAATGAAGTGCAGGACCAGGTGCAGCAGTCCCAGCGGGAATACTATCTGCGCGAGCAGATGAAGGCCATCCAGAAAGAACTGGGCGAACAGGATGAGACGCAGCGCGACGTGGAGGAACTGCGCCAGAAGATTGACGCGGCCGGCATGCCGGAAGAAGTAAAGAAAGAAGCTACCAAGGAGCTCAACCGTCTGGCGCGGATGTCTCCTATGGCCGCCGATTATTCTGTCACGCGCAATTACATTGAATGGCTGGCGGTGTTGCCATGGGCCAAATCCAGCGGCGTGATAGTGGACATCCCCAAAGCTGCTGAAGTGCTGGATGCGGACCATTACGACCTGAAAAAGGTCAAAGACCGCATTCTTGACTATCTTTCCGTGCGCAGGCTTAAGCCCAATATGAAAGGGCCAATCCTGTGCTTTGTTGGACCTCCGGGAGTAGGCAAGACCTCGCTGGGGCGCAGTATTGCCCGCGCGCTGGAGCGCAAATTCGTGCGTCTCTCGCTGGGCGGCGTGCATGATGAAGCTGAGATTCGCGGCCATCGGCGCACGTACATTGGCGCGCTACCTGGGCAGATCATTCAGGGAGTGCGTCGCGCTGAGACCAACGATCCGGTCTTTGTCCTGGATGAAGTGGACAAGCTGGGGCGCGATTTCCGCGGCGATCCGTCATCGGCGCTGCTGGAAACGCTTGATCCTGAGCAGAACTCCACATTCCGCGATAACTATCTTGATGTGCCGTTCGACTTGTCCAAAGTATTGTTTATATGCACGGCCAATATGCTGGATACAATTCCAGAGCCGCTGCGCGACCGCATGGAGATTATCGAACTTCAGGGTTACACCGAAGACGATAAGACCCACATCGCTGAACGGTATTTAATTCCCAAGCAGATTGAAGAGAACGGCCTGAACAAAGAGCAGATTGAAATTCCGGAGGACGCAGTCCGGTTTATCAGCCGGCATTACACGCGGGAAGCCGGCGTGCGCAACCTGGAGCGCAATATCGGCACCATCTGCCGCAAGCAGGCGCGCCGCATTGCCGAAGGAAAAACCGACAAGCTCACCGTGACGCGGGAGATTGTGCAGGAGTTTCTGGGCGGGATCAAGATCCGCATCGACACGGAAATTGCAGAGCGCACCAAGCGCTCCGGTGTTGCCGTGGGGCTGGCGTGGACTCCCTCCGGCGGCGACATTCTTTTCATTGAAGCGAACAAGATGAAAGGGAAGGGTGGCTTCACCATGACCGGCCAGCTCGGACAGGTCATGCAGGAATCCATGCAGGCCGCATTGACCTGGGTGCGCTCCAACGCGGAGAAACTCCATATTTCAGAGGAGTTCTTCAAGGACCACGATATACATATCCACGTTCCTGCCGGAGCCATTCCCAAGGACGGCCCATCAGCCGGCGTGACCATGGCAACAGCCCTGGTTTCGCTGTTGTGCGACCGGCCCGTGCGTCCTCTCACCGGCATGACGGGCGAGATTACCTTAAGTGGTAATGTGCTGCCGATCGGCGGGGTCAAGGAAAAATTCCTGGCCGCCAAGCGCGCCGGCGTAAAGGATGTTCTTTTTCCTGCTGACAATCGCATGAACGTGGAAGAAGACCTTACCCCGGAGCAACTGGAAGGCGTGAACGTACACTTCGTCAGCACGATTGAAGAGGTTCTGGAAATAGCATTGCCGTCAACGAGCCAGGAAGAGCGGCAGGATGCGGAAAC
>DAHUXF010000111.1 GCA_027307295.1 Acidobacteriaceae bacterium | reverse complement strand
AGCCGGCGAAGCTGCAATCGGCGAAAAAGCTCGGCGCCACCGACATCGTCAATGCCGCGGAGGGCGACCCGGTAAACATGAACAAAAACGGCTTGTGGGGTCGTGCCAGGGCTGATTGAACCACGTGGAAAATCTGCTCTTCAAGGTGATTGCTTCTTTACTGTCGCATCTTTTGAATTTGACAGTCCGCAATGCGTAAAGCATGCATGAATATTTTGCAGCGCATACGGTCGGTGGTGACATCCTCATGTCCGCCAATTAAGATTCCGAAGTAAACAAACACCACTTATTTACCGAGGGGAAACACTGATGGTCCATATACCTGTTTGGGCGGCATTCGTTCTGGTGGCAGGCCTTGCGGCGGGCAGCAGACACATTCGGCGAGAGCGCACGGTCCGCAACAATTTACCGTTCAGCGATGCGGTATGGAATGGCAATACTCTTTATCTTAGCGGGCACATTGGTCTTGATCCAAAGACAGGCCGCCCTCCATCCACTGCTGAGGAAGAGGCGCGCATAGTATTGGATGGCGTGAAGAATACCCTGGAGTCTGCCGGCCTGACCATGGATGATCTGCTCTCCGTCCAGATATTTTGTTCGGATGTGAGCCTGTTTGAAACATTCAACGTTGCTTACCGGACTTACTTTAAGGGAGAGTTCCCGGCGCGGGCATTCCTGGGATCGGGCAAGTTGCTGTTTGATGCGCGGTTTGAAGTACAGGGCATTGCCGCCAAAGCATCAGAGTAACATTGCTGAGGTTATGTTGCTGGGTAATGTTTACTGAAGATCAGCTCTTGATCAGCGACTCGCGCGAATAATGCAGCAGCTCGCCGATGCGCTGGATCGTAATGTCCGCAGGCGGGTATGCCGTGAGGACCTGCGGATCAAGAGCGTAGTGTCCCTGACGTGGAAAGACAGTAGTGACTCGCTTGCCCCACACCTTCTTGACCTCAGTCAGGATGCGGAGTTTGTCGTCGATGAGAACGTAGTGGTCGGCAGGGAAGCGTGATTCCACGTCACGCAATTCCTTTTCTTTATGGATATAGATCAGCACATTTCCATTGACTGATTCGGAAATTCCAGCGCGCTCAATCTTTAAAGGCTGAAAGACCACATCGCCATCGGAAAGAATCGCTGCCGTGCCCCACTGCTTCACATGCTCAACCGCATCCAGCGAATCGGGATACAGACGAGTGGCAAAGGGATAATTGATGAGGAAATGTGAAACCGTGAGGACGCCTGGGTCGCGTGGATATTCTATCCGGTAACGCTGCAAGGCCCCCAGATAATCGGCATAACCCAGCTCCGTACGAATCTGCTCAAAAAAGTCCCAATAGTGCTGCTGGCGTTCAGAACCAACCTGTTGTTCAAGATGATGTTTCAGATCGGCGGTGACGCGGTCATTGTCGAGCAGGGTATTGTCGACATCAAAGAGGAATACAAGGCGGTTGGGCATCTTGGGGTGGTCGCTCCGTGGCTCAACTTCAGCCTCTAACTTAACTCAGCGCGTTGCCGCCCGGCTACCATTTGTGGTGAGAAGGGCGCCATGGACCGCCAACGCATACGCCGCTGGCGCCCTTCGCTAAATTTCTGCCGGATATGGGCTATGCTGCTGCCGCTCTGGCCTGCCTTTGTTGAAATGCAGACTTTACCTCCGGCGTCAGCAGGTACCAGAAGATGAGTGCATCAATGGCCAGCAAAACTCCGCCCACCAGCAAGCCACCCATGTGCAAGCGGGTGAGGGAGCTAATCAGTCCCGGCAACTGTAAAACAGCGCCGATGCCAGCGAAAACCATAGTGACAATGCGGGCCCAATCTTTGAGCTGCAATAAAGCCCATCCAAGCAGAAAGTAGACCGCCGCAAAAATGATCAATATAAACCCAAGTGCGGCCCCCATGCTGGCAATAAGGCCGGCAGCACCCGCATTTTGGGTCTGTTTGGAAAGTGTGGCGGCTACAAATCCGCCTCCTGCTATCATTCCCACACCACACAGCACGCAAAAAGCGCCTCCCACAAAGTCAAGAATCGAAAGAATCGTAACGCCCACGGGTCTACCCATACGCAGCTTCTCCTTTAAATCTGTTTGTTGCGATGCTTGCGCGTATTTTACCCATACCCGGTCTCATTCAAGGGTAAATTCCATATTGGGTAATGACCCAGGTGTGCTCCGGTAAGCGGTTTTCGCTTGCCTCTTTACTCTATGTATGCTCTTTCACAGGCTTTGAAGTGGGGCCGCAACTTGAGCAGAGCGCAAAACTACAAGCAACATTTTGCGCAATCTATGCGGACATTTAAAAATGTGTGCTTGAAAACAGCATCACAGCACGTGAATCACAGGTTTTAAACAAGTATTAACATAACGCCAACATTCCATACATATTTCCTCCCTAGATTGGCTTGGTTGTACACCATCCAACCACCCGTTGGAAGGCATTTCAGCCTCATCATCGCAAGGAGGAGTTTAATGTTGTTCCACGTCAATCCCCCGGGACGCCGATACAAAACATTCATGGCAGCGTTCTGCAGTACGATGCTGGCCGCAAGCATGGCCCATGGCCAGAACGTTCACAAGACATCAACGCCGATCAAACATGTGGTCGTGATATTCCAGGAAAATGTCTCCTTCGACCATTATTTTGCGACCTATCCCAAGGCGGCGAACCCTGCCGGCGAGCCCCGCTTTGTGGCCCGCAGAGGAACGCCCACCGTGAACGGTCTTTCAGCGGCTTTGCTGAACAGCAACCTGAACAAAGTAAATCCGTTCCGCCTGGATCGTACAGAGGCCGCTACTTGTGATCAGGACCACAATTACAATGATGAGCAGACCGCCTTCAACCACGGCGCCATGGACAAGTTTGTTGAGACAGTTGGCAATGGTCCCGGCGTGGATGGCAATCTGATCTGCAAAGCCACCGATGTCATGGGTTACTTTGACGGTAATACCGTTACAGCTTTTTGGAATTATGCCCAGCACTTCGCCATGAATGACAACTCCTTCAATACAACCTTTGGTCCTTCAACGCCGGGCGTTCTTAACCTGATCTCAGGACAGACGGGCGGGGTAACACCGGCCAACGTGAAGGGCGGCGTAATCAATGGCACCGTGATCGGCGACGTGCGCCCAGCGCTGGATGATTGCTCGCCCGGTGGCGGCGGACAGGCCAATCAGATCGTGCTTTCCGGCAAGAACATTGGTGATCTGTTGAATGCCAAAGGCATCACGTGGGGCTTCTTCCAGGGCGGATTCAAGCCGACATCTGCTGTAAATGGCAAAGCCGTTTGCGGATCAACGCACACCGGTTCTAACGGGCTGCCCAGGGTAGATTACATTCCGCACCACCAGGGCTTCCAGTATTACGCTTCCACCACCAACCAGCATCATCTGCGTCCTACCTCAATTGCCAACATCGGAAAGACCGACCAGGCGAACCATCAATATGACAGCAGCGACTTCTTTGACGCCCTCAATGCCGGCAACTTTCCTGAAGTTGTGTTCCTGAAGGCTCCGGGCTTCCAGGATGGCCATGCTGGATACTCCGATCCTCTGGCCGAGCAGGAGTTTGTTGTGGATACCATCAACCGGTTGCAGGAAACTCCGGAATGGAGATCGACTGCGGTCATCATCTCATATGACGACTCTGACGGATGGTATGACCACGTGATGGGGCCGCTTGTGACTCCTTCCAATACTGTTGCGGACACCCTGACCGGCGACGGCGCCTGCGGAAGTGCCCAGCCGGGAGCGGTACAGGGTAAATGCGGATTTGGTCCGCGCCTGCCGCTGTTGGTGATCTCGCCCTGGGCCAGAGAGAACTTTGTCGACAATACGCTTACTGACCAATCGTCCATCCTGCGTTTTATCGAAGACAATTGGGGTACAGGCCGTATTGGCGGCGATGCCGCCGATCAGCGCGCAGGCACGTTACTCAAAATGTTCAGCTTCAATCGTGAAGGCGACCATGACCGTAAACTTTTCCTCGATCCGAAGACGGGCGAGGCGCGGGACCGCGACGATCGGGATGACAATGACGATCGCGATTAACGCTTAACTTTTAAGTGCGAAGCAGAAATAGGGCAGAACGTTTAAAACGTTCTGCCCTATTTATTTTTTGGCTATTGCTTCCGCGCCGCTAACACCTGTCATCTTGAGCAGCCGGAGGATATGTGGGGCGTTGACAGGCGTTACCGAAGGTGGAGCGGCATTTTATGGCCTGTCGGCAAAGCTGTAACACTGCGCTATACCATTTTCGTAAAGCGCTCCCGGCGCGTTTCCCAATCGTTGCTGGAAAAAATGGTGGGGCCGGCCTCGATAAGACGAGGCAGTATATTGAATACTGAAACCGGCGTCCAGGGATTTCCGCTGCGGGTGCGCAAGCCACGTTTGCTTAGTTCATTAGCGACCGAAGTGATGGAATAATCCTGGACGATCAGCTCCATCATCTGCACCAGCACATTACGTTCCTGGGGATCGTCTTCCAGGTGGCTGCAATCATCCGCCACGCGCAGGCCGTACGGAACTTCTTCCACCAACACGGCTTCTTTGGTTTCATCTCCGGCAATCTCTCGCCGCCACTCCATAGCGACCAGCTTCCACCCTGCTTCAGTCTTTTGCCGGACGTACTCAAGATCGATGGTCCCGGTTACTACTTCACGAATACGCTCTACTCTGGCCATGGCGGTCCTCCTGCCTTGTGTCGGACAAGCTCTGCCATCCGGCCGAGGATTGCAGAGACCTATCTATTTTTGGTTCGAGCAAGCATTGGGCCAGAGCTGGTAAAAATTCAAGTGACTGATAAAATGCCCGGTTTGTTGCGTTGGAATAGCGGACGATGTGACCAATGGTGCTCGCTTATGAAATTGGCCGTCCGAAAATGAACACTGCATCTTGTCCCTGACGATGAGGGATGAGCATAGCCGGCATCCCATCGCCTTCAAGGCGACGCGAAGTCTTGTAACGCCATCCTATTTCCTGTGCGAATTAAAACTTAAGGACCGGCAGCAATGATTCGTAAACTTAAGTCGGGCGAATACAGGTTGTATTCACGTAAAAAGAATCCTAAGACAGGCAAGCGGCGGAATCTGGGGACATTTTCTTCTCTGCATAAGGCCAAGGCGCATGAACGTGCAGTGCAATATTTTAAAAGTCATTAAGACTGAAAAGTTATTGAAAAACCATTGAAAAGGAGATGGTATGGCGAGTGAGAAACAACGCTCCGCAGCGCGTGAAAACATCAGAAAAGCGGCAAACGCCGCCAAGAAGCAGCGCACCATTGCTCATCTGCCAAAATCCAAGCGCACGGCACTAAGCAAGCAGGGAGCAAAGGTCGCCCGGCGAAAACGCGAGCAGAGCGCTGCCTGATAACTAGCGCTGCGCTATGGATACGGGAGCGTGTGCACGTCTGAAGGCCGCCGGGTGAAAGATTAATGTCGCCGTGGTGCGGTCAAAAAAGACAGAGTGAAATATGGCTGCCGGCACAAGCCCGTCCTGGGGATCAGACGCCTTTTGTGCTGGATTTCGCAAAATCAATACGTCGCTATCCGGTAAGACGCCATCGCCAATGGAGACCTCATGCAGCCGTGCGCTTGAAGCAGTCTGAGCGCCCAGATTGGTGGAGACCTGCATCATGCAGCTGCCGCTGGTACAGGATTGGTTCATGCGGGAGAGTGTTACACGGTCTTCAAAGAGCAAAGGTTGAGCTATGCCGGAATCAAGCATCAGCTGCCAGCTCCCGTGCGGTGCAGCGCTGGAGGCAACCGTCACCAGAAGCCGCGATTCATTGATCTGGACAGGCACTTGAATACCTTCCGGGATGCTTGCCGTCTCAGGAAGCGGATATAGCTCCATGCGCTTGTGATCGTAGTCCAGCCGGAATGACATATGGAGCAGAAAGTTCATGCCAAGCACGCCGCGGATTTTTCCGTCGATGGCTTTTAGCTGGTGCAGCGGTACGGCAAGCGCTTCAAGGTTTGCAATGGACGCTGGTCCCGCAGTGCATGTTTGCAGGAAATAGCGCGGGACCGTGGCCTTGTGGCCCAGACTGTTCAGCCGCAGGGTATCTTTTGCGGAGAGCGCAAGCTCCTTTGCCAATGCAGGATCAATCAGTGTGGTGTTGGTTCCGGTGTCTACCAGGAAATCAAATGGACCTTGATGGTTGATGAACACCTGCGCCACCATAAGATATCCGTGAACGGTGCGTACGGGCACGGCGTTGCTGGAGTCAGACTCGGATGTGGCGGCAATTGCGGCAGAACATAGGAATAAAGCACTGAAGACAAACTTTACTGCCAAGCGCGCCATAAGCCTCCTCCGGACTTTTCATGGCCTGCAAGCGAGGCCGTGATGGTGGTAGTTTCGGCAGGTTGGCTTTGACCATATAGATGACTTGGGACGCTGGCCCTCCGGAGCAGTCAACTTTGGAACGCCCGAGTGCGGATGCACACGCACAAACCAGAGACAATCTCCGGCTGCATGCTTGCGCAGCTCAGGCGCGTAATTGTTAACGTTTTGTGAATCGAAAGCATTATCTCGACATGATGGGACTCGAACGGACAATGGACGTAACGCGACCTAAGGTCACGTTACTTCACACTGGTGGAAGACCGGCACCTTGGTTACACGCACAGGAAGGAACGAGGTGAAGTAACGAGCTGATGGCTGTCGCGCACGAACAACAAATGCCGTCCCAAAATGACTCGCACGAAGAGCCATCGTTCCAGTAGCAGGACAGAAGGCCTGTGCTAGAATCGCCGCCCAAATCTTCCATGACAACCAACCTTCGCCGGTCAATGGGTCTTGTACACGCTGCCTCCATGGTGGTTGGGATCATCGTTGGCGCATTCATCTTTGTGCAGCCGTCAGAGGTCACGCGCCTGGTCCCAAGTGCACCAGGCGTTATTCTGGCGTGGCTGGTTTCAGGGGTGCTTACTTTTTGCGCCGCGCTGGTCTGCGCGGAGCTGGCCGCAGTGTTTCCAGAAACCGGAGGCGTGTATGTCTTTCTCAAACGCATTTACTCACCTGCGCTTGCGTTTCTGTGGGGCTGGGCGATGTTCTGGGTCATGCATTCAGGCATCATCGGGGCCATAGCCGTTGTGCTGGCGCGCTACCTGGCTTACTTCTTCGGCTGGGGAGACCGGGGCGTGCGCGTGCTAGCCGTTGCCGCGATTGTTGCCGTTTCATTCATTCAATATCTGGGAGTAAAGCCGGGAAGCGCAGCCCAGGTGATTCTTACGGTGGCCAAGGTCGGGGCCATTGCCGTGATGTGCGGACTGATCTTTGTGCTGGGTGGCGCAGCACACCGCAGCCTTCCTGTGGAAGCGGCCCACCCGGTTTCACTCCGCGCGTTTGGGCTTGCCGTTTCGGCCGGCCTGTTTGCTTTTGGCGGATGGCACATGTCAACCTATGCCGCCGGGGAAACTCGCGACCCTGAGCGCACTATTCCGCGCGCCTTGATGTTGGGCGTGGTCATTGTTACGGCCTGCTATACACTGCTGAATGCGGCGTATCTTTATGTAATGCCCCTGAGTGAAGTCACGCGCTCCACGCGCGTTGCCGCCGATGCCATGACCCACGCCGTTGGTCCCCATGGCGGATCTGCCATTGCAGTGGTCGTGGTTATTTCCGCTTTTGGCGCTTTGAATGGAATTGTTCTGGCTGGTCCGCGCGTTTATTACGCCATGGCCCAGGATGGCCTCGCCTTCCACTGGATGGCCCGCCTGCATCCCCAGCGGCAGACTCCGTATCTCGCCATTGCTGCACAGGCCGTGTGGGCCAGCGTGTTGGCCGCTACCAACAGTTATCGCGCGCTGTTCACCCGTGTGATCTATACCGAATGGATATTCTTCGCCTTGCTGGCTGCGGGAATTTTCCTGCTGTATCGCCGTGGAGAGTACAAGCCAAAATTTCTGGCGGTGGCATTTCCGCTGGTTCCGGCTGTCTCCCTTGTCACCTCTGCGGCTGTTGCCGCCAACCAGATATGGGCCGCGCCGCTCTCCAGCGCCATGGGTTTGGGCTTGATTCTTCTTGGGCTTCCCGTGTACTTTGTCTGGTCTCACCGCCGTACGAAATTGCAAAGGTAAGAAGGGCAAGCACGGATGCAGATCATAGATTTCCATAACCATTACTATCCACCACAATATATTCAGGCACTTGAAGAAGGACCCAGCGCAGTCAGGATCACGCATGACGCTTCGGGAAATCCCTGTCTCCATTATCCCGGCGACTATAACGTTG
>DAHUXF010000110.1 GCA_027307295.1 Acidobacteriaceae bacterium | reverse complement strand
AATTCACTGCGCAGGACATAGACCTGTTGGAAGCTGTTCTTAGTGATCCAGTGACCATGAAATATTATCCAGCAGCGTTAGACCGGACCGGCGTTGAGGGATGGATCAGAAAAAATATTGATCGCTACCGGCATGATGGGCATGGGTTGTGGGCGATGGTGCTGAAGAGTTCAGTCGGGCTGATCGGTGACTGCGGTTGCATCTTGCAGGAAGTAGAAGACAAACGGGAGATTGAAATCGGCTACCATGTGCGGCGCGATTTGTGGGGTAACGGCTACGCAACAGAAGCCGCACGAGCGTGCATAGAGTATGCATTTACAGTGCTTGGAGCGATGCGCGTGATTTCCATGATCAGACCAGAGAATAAGCAATCATGCCGGGTTGCAGAAAAGAACGGGTTGACGCTGGAGAAGGTTGTTTTTTGGCGCGGCTACGACCATTGTATTTATGCCAGGCAGAAAGATTAAACCATGACAGCTAAACGCAAATCCAAAGGCGCTTACATGATCTCCTCAGTCGCGGAGATGTACGGCATTCATCCGCAGACGCTGCGCCTCTATGAGCGTGAAGGCCTGCTCAAGCCCTCACGCACGGAGGGCAACACGCGCCTTTACACAGAAGAAGATTTGCAACGGCTGGAGTTCATCCTGAATCTGGCGCGGGACCTGGGTGTAAACATCGCCGGCATTGCCATCATCCTGCAAATGCGCGAACGGATGGAAGACATGAACCGGCATATGCAGGAGTTTGTCCGTTTTGTGCAGGAAGAAGTAGCCTACCGGGCCAGCCATGCGCAGGCCGACCCACGGCAGGGCGCAATTATTCCTTTGCGCAAGCCTGGCATTGACCTTCCCGCACGGGACAAGCGCAAATAATTACTCAATCACACCGATTCATCACAACATGAGAGATTGTCGGTAGTGCTCAGTTAAAGCTGAAACACCAAATCCAGCACCATCGTTTTAAGACACAACCAGATGGTCGTTAATCGTCCTTCAGATCACGTCCGTGGGACGAGATGATCGGTTTCTGCCCGCCGGAAATAACTGCCTGGCGTGAAGGCTCGGGCATTTCATCGTCCGATATAGCCGGACCGGTATGCGACAAGGCCTGGGTTGCGTGTTGCTTGTGTGGATAGATGCGCATGCGCTGCCGCAAACGGCGTTCAACATCAGCCCACTCTTCACGCACGCGTTCCACACTGCGACGAATTGTGTTGACGCCTTTTTGCTCAACGTCCCGCAGATTTTCTACAAACCGCATAACTGCCTCCTTCGGCCACGCGCGCCAGCGGAGACGCACGCAAGGACTTAGCCAATTGCTTGGATGCCATGGAGAGGCAGTTGGAAACTGCTGGCCAGAGCTGCTGGTCCTGCCCTGGCAATGAAAACCGGCAATCAAAAGGCGAGACGAGATGCCGGAAACCGCTCAGCTATCAGCGCCGGAGGCGCGTCGAGAGGCTAGCAATCTTTTCGCGACGATGGCTGCTTATGGCGACAGCGTGGAACAAAGCATGTTTCTTCTTGGTTCATCCAGCCTGAGGATTCATCCAGCCTGAGAGGGATTTTGCCGGGCCAGCCAATCCAGGAAGAGTTGCTCTATGGGCTTATCTTTGCTGCGGATCCAGTGGCGCATGGTATGGCCGGTGGCCAGATGGCAGAGTTCCTCAGCCATATTTTTAATGTGGTCTCCGGCGCGTTCCAGAGCGTTGGCCATGGAGAGCACATGCAGGCTTTCCGGGCCTTTCAATCCCTCAATGTTTTCCGTATGGCGCACCACAATCAGGTTACGAAGACGGTCAATCTCAGAATCAGAGCGCAGAATGCGCAGGGCTTGCTCGATATCACGCTTTTCAAAAGCGCGGGCCATGGTGTCCAGCATGTTTTCCAGCAGGCATCCCATCTTGGTGAGCTGCTCAATGTCATCCATGTCAATGCGGTTGCGGACGATGGCGGAGCGTTCCGCACAGCTGACCACCAGGTCGCCAATGCGCTCCAGGTCCAGCATGAGCTTCATGCAGGCGAGCAGCTCACTCGCCTCCGCCGGAGTGACGTGGGTGATGGTGTTGGAAAGGCTCTCATCCATTTCACGGTCCATGGAGTCAAGCTGTTCTTCGCATTTGCGGACAGCCACCAATGCCATCTGAGCGCCATTGATGAGCGAATCAATGGCATGCGTCACCGACTCTTTGGCCACCGCGCAGGCGCGCATCGTCAATGCAACAAGATGTGCCTGTTCTGATGATAACTGCGGGAAAAGTACTGCCGGTGAGTTCATACTGCGGCCTCGTTGCCGCAATCCTGCGGCACTTTACACTTGTCTTCTAACGAGATATATAGCCGGTAAATGTTACGGGAATGTTAAAGTGCGATTAAACCAGTGCAAAACGTTGTGGAGATGCTTCTGCTTGCAAGCAAGCCTGTCCCGCCTGCTCTGAAAGAAAGCTGATCAGGTTCTCTGCCAGATCAATGGCATGGTCGGCAATCTGTTCCAGGCAGCGTGAAGCGAAAATCAGATGAACATCCTGTTCCGCAGACCAATTTTTGGCATTTACTGAATTCAACCCGCGAAAAGCATAGTTGCGATAAGCATCCACCGATGCCTGTGTGCTGGAAGCATTACGCGCCAGCACCAGGTCGCGCTGCGCAAGCGCGCGCAAAGTCTGGCGGCATAGATGGTAGACGGCAATGGCCAGGGGCTGCAGCCGGGAGAAATCCTCCTGCAAGCGATGTTCGCCCACCATACCTACCTTGCGGCCCAGGCTGGCAGCCAGCTTGCCCAGGCGCGCCAGGTCTTTATTAATATTTACCAGCGTGGTGAGGCTGCGCATCTGGGAAGAGGGCAATGCCCCGCAGTCCACTGCGGCAAAGATGGCCCGGTCCACGGCTATTTCCATTTCCTGAATAGCGACCGCTCGTTCCATGAGGCCGCTGACAGAATGATTGCTGGAGCCGAGAAGTGCTACGACTGCCTGATTCACTGCTTCGTCCACCTTGAGGCCCATTTTTACAAGCAGGTTGGTAATGTCACATACCGAGATCTGAGCGGATACAGCTGGAATGGTCATGAAACATCCTTATTTGGTCTTGCATACTTTGTTTAGACGAAACTAGCATTCACTGGTTAACGGAAAATGAATACAACAGTGAAATCTAAAGAAAGCAGCAAGCCAGGAGTTCATGTATCTGGATGAACTGTAGGCCATGGGGGCTTCATTTTTTTGGCATCTCAAAACGATATCCGGCGCCTCGCACCGTTTTAAGAAATTTGGGCTGCTCAGGATCAGCTTCAATTTTTGCGCGCAGCTTGCGCACGTATACATCCACGGAGCGCGGGCTCACAAACGTTGTTTCCCGCCACACGGCGTCCAGAATCTGGTCGCGTGTGAAGACGCGGCCGGCGTGCAGGGCCAGGTAGTGCAGCAGGCGAAACTCAGTGGCTGTGGCCGTCATGGGAGCGCCACGCACGGTCAGTGTCATGGCCAGAGCGTCAATTTCCAGGTCGCCAGCGCGAATTACCGCAGGCGACAGAGGCGTCTCACACCGACGCAACACTGCCTTGACGCGGGCAATCAATTCACGCGGACTGAATGGCTTGGTAATGTAGTCATCAGCGCCGTTTTCCAGGCCGCGAATGCGGTCTGATTCGCCTGTGCGCGCGGTCAGGAAGACAATCGGTGTTCCGGAAAGGGCCTGTCCGGATTGACGTACCTGACGGCAGAGTTCAAAGCCATCGCCGCCGGGAACCATGATGTCCAGCAGCAGCAATGCTGGCCGCTCTTTGAGAGCGTCCATCAGCACAGCGTTGGTGCTGGCATAGCTGCGCACGCGATAGCCGGCGGCCTCAAGATGGTGGCGCACCAATCGCGCGATGTCGGCATCATCTTCCACGACAAAGATTTTTGGTTTGTCGTTTGTGCTGCCTTCAGCAGGAAGTTTGTCTGGTCTTGTTTCTACTAAACTCAGCGAGGTTCGATTGACAGCGCCCATACCGGATTGAGATTACACAGAAAATGTTAAGAGAGTATGAAAAGGGCTGGCTGCCCATAACATGAAAGAATAAAGAGAATAAGAGCGCAGGTAGTGCCTCCAGCTTGGATTTTAGTAGGGCACATTGAATTGGGACGCCGACGAGGGAAGGGATTGTGCCCCATTTTGACAGTAGGTTGCGTTCCGGTCTAGCATAAGTTGTTCCCCGTGGGGCACGTCGGTATCCCTGCCGAAAGGGCTAGGCCCGCCCGCTGAAAAGTCTCAGCAGGAGTGCGCCTATGCCAACCATCGAAACATATCGCAAGCAAGCCAAGCTGCTGCTCCGCTGGCATCGCGAAGGAGATTATTCCATTGGCGGGAAGGTTCGCAAGCTCGAACGCTACCAGTCCCTGACGGACCGCGAGGCGTTGGCGCTCAAGTTCACTCTTAGCCTGGCGCAGGAGATCGTCGCGGTTGAAGCCGGATATCAGAGTTGGGCGGAACTGAAAGTGGCAACAACCGGAGCACCCAAGACGCCGCGCATTTCATCTGGCCCACTGCTCCTGAAGAATGTGATACCGATCCTACTCGTGCGGAATGTTGAAATCTGCGCTGCCTTCTTCCAACAGAAGCTGGGCTTTGAGATCGACTTCCTCCATGGTCTTCCTCCGTTTTACGGCGCAGTATCACGAGACGGCGTGTGCCTGCACATCCGCTACGTGCACCAACCTTTTTTCGCCCAAGCCGCCGCTCAGGAGAAATCGCTGATCTGCGCTTCCATTGAAGTCTCACACGTTCATGATTTATTTGAGGAATTCAAGGCGCGGGGCGTGGAGTTCGCTCAAACGCTCACCAAGCAGGCCTGGGGTGGAACTGATTTTCAGGTGCGAGATCCCGATGGCAATGTCATTTCCTTCGTCACATACGGGTGAAATTTGAATGTGTCCCGCCTCGTCGTCTGCCACCTTTGGTGGCTAAAAATCCAACTGAGACACTACCAGTGAAAAGATTAGCTTTACCTACTTTCGGCAGCGTGCATGGCTATGTAGGCTAGAATTTACGCTAGTCAACTATGCCAGCTTCATTGCGCCCCTATCGTGCCGCAGATCAGGACTTTCTGTTCAGGCTATATGCCAGCACACGCGCTCATGAGATTGAGCCATTCGGATGGCCCGCCGCGCAACAGGAAGCATTTCTGCGCATGCAGTTCTCCGCACAACAGCGATGGTATGAAGCCATGTATGCCCAGGCTGAACAGCACATCGTTGAAATCGAAGGGAAGTCAATCGGCAGGATGTTGGTGATGCGTCATACCAACCCAGTTGTTCTCGTCGATATCGCACTCCTGACTGAATATCGCGGCAAAGGGATTGGCAGCGAATTGCTCCGCGCCTTGATCCAAGAGTGTCTGCAATCCGGGGCAGCGCTGCGGTTGCAGGTTTTAAAGACCAATCCGGCACTGCGGCTTTATCAGCGCCTGGGTTTTACACAGACCGGCGAAGATCAAATGTATCTACAGATGGAACGGACACCCAGCCCTGAATGACTTTAAAGACAGCAAACCGCACCAGCAATTATGTTCGCGAACAAGGCCAGTGAACTATTTTCCGTCAGCCCCAAAGTTGAGTGGCACCAGTTGGGCCGGCCTGGGCGAGACCTGTTTTTGCCGCAATGTATTGCCAGGCGTGCAGGTGGTCACGCCGGCCAAGACTGGAGCCTGGCCGTCCTGCCGGTGAAAACGATAGCTGCGCACCGTATAGCAAGTAGAGTCCTGGCCGCTTTGATCGAACCGCGGAATAACATTCAGCCGGGGGCGATGGAGCTGCATGGCATAGTTCGTCCCGGGATTTATTTGCGGCGTGGTGCCTTGGGACGGACCAGAGATCAGAAGAAAAACGATGACCGGCAACATATAGTCTCCCTCCAGAAAAATTATAGTCTTCTTAGATTAGCTGCGTGAAACCACTCAATCACCACAGTCTCCCGTAATGGGAAGACGAAAGCAAAACAACGTGGGATAGGTTTGCATCTTCTCACCTCCAGGCGTAGGCTTAATGCGTCCCAGCAGGCGCAAATCGCAGGTACGTTTGAATGTTTCAGTCCACTCAACCCAACCTAAGATGGCCCGTAGCTCAGCGCCTGTATTTCAGTAAAGAAGGATCGCATGAAGAATATCTATGTAGGTAATCTCGATTTTAACGTTAGTGAAGATGAACTTCGGCAGGCTTTTGCAGGTTACGGGCAGGTCGATAACGTCACGATCTTAAAGGATCGCGATACCGGGCAGCCACGCGGCTTTGGTTTTGTAGAGATGGCAAATGATGAAGAAGCGGAAAAAGCCATCAATGCCATGAACGGCTATCAACTGGGATCGCGCGCGCTTAATGTGAATGAAGCTCGTCCCAAGACCGGCGGTGGCGGAGGTGGTTTTAGCCGCGGTGGCGGCGGCTTTGGTCGCGGCGGAGGTGGCGGACGCGGCGGCAATCGGAGCGGAGGCGGTGGAGGCCGTGGTGGAAGCGGCGGTGGCTTCCGGAAATACTAGTCTATAAGAAAATTTAAAAAACGAGACGCAGGCATGAAAAACCTGCGTCTTGCTTTTGCATTGAGCTAGACAAAGTCTACATGCGGCTGATGAGGGATAATGCCTGCCTTATATCCCATGTCCAGCAGCCGCGAAACGGCTTCTCTGCCGTCCGCACCATAGTCCAGCGTCCGGTCATTCACGTACATGCCGACAAAGCGGTCTGCCATCTGCGTATCAAGATCGCGCGCGAACTGCATGGCGTAGGCCAGCGCAGACTCACGATGGTCCAGAGCATACTGGATACTGTCGCGCAGTGCGGTCGTGACCTGTGCAATCAACTCCGGTCCCAGTTCACGGCGAATCGCGTTCCCACCCAGGGGCAGCGGCAAACCGGTAAGCTCATGCCACCACTTACCCAGGTCAAGAATTCGATTCAGGCCGGACCGCTCATAGGTGAGCTGGCCTTCGTGGATAATCAAACCCGCTTCATGCTTGCCCGCCAGCACTTCAGGGATGATCTGGTCAAAGGGCACGACGGTTGTTTCAATCTTGGGCGCAAAAAGTTTGAGCGCCAGATAAGCCGTAGTCATGGTGCCGGGCACTGCAACCTTCATGCGCTTCAATTCATCCAGCCCTGTGCTTTTGAGTGCGCTGATGGGGACGATCGGCGAGCGCCCGACATCAAGGAACGATCCCCGAACAAAATCTTCAATTTCCATACGCACCACGCTGAGCGTGTCTTCATCTACCAAATCGGCCTTGGTGATGACGGTAATGCCGCGGGGGATAGAAAGCAGCCGGCAGATCTCGAAATGCTCGCGTGTTTGCGGTTTGATGGATTCATCCGCGGCGACCACCATCAACACCAGGTCCATACCGCCTACTCCGGCCAACATGTTGCGGACAAAACGCTCATGTCCGGGAACATCGATAAATCCCAGCCGCAGCTTCTCGCCGCTGGGGGCCGCGAGTTCGAGATGCGCAAATCCGAGATCAATGGTAATGCCGCGACGCTTTTCCTCTTCCAGGCGGTCAGCGTCAATCCCGGTAAGCGCCTTTACCAGTGCGGTCTTGCCATGGTCGATGTGTCCGGCGGTACCGATGATGATGGATTTCATTGATTCTGCACACGTATCCCAACCTCGAAGTATATAGCCCGCAAAAAATGAACGGCAATTTTAGCAACGCGTCTGCCGTATAGCTGATATCACTAAGAAAACCGCGCAGCCGGATAATTTTTTTGGACTTCTCTTGCTGGAAAGCTTCAATGGTTGCCCAGACGAATGTGCATGTATGCTGATCGTTCGCCCGCGCCGGGCGCCCTGCTGCGTCTCAATTTCAGGCGCGGCACTGTTGATCCAAAGTGCTACTCCTCGTGATTCTTGGAATTTTATATTAAATGTAAATAAGCATTATTTATTATAAATAGGCGTTTCAAAATGGGATTTATATACAAAATAAACTGTTATTCCTCCCAAGAGTCCTTAGGAACTGCTTACCCAGAAAGTGTTCACTTTCGTAATATAGGCATCCTGATTTCCCGGGGTATTCTTCGTCTCATTGATTCGCGCTTATACAAATTTCATCGCGAGTCGGGCTGTACTTGAGCTTAGAGCCAGCTTCTACAGCTTAATCAGAAATTGGGGGATTTTGTGACCAGGCTTTCGATCATGGTGTTGTTTGTAATGGGAGTGTCTTTTGTCCCCGCCAATGCGGGGAGCATCTCCGGAAAAATCCGGTTGGCCAACGTTTCGAGTGCGGCCGAGGGCCAA
>DAHUXF010000010.1 GCA_027307295.1 Acidobacteriaceae bacterium | reverse complement strand
TTGCTGACCGTGGATGACGACCCTGATGTTCTGCGGGCCATTGAACGGGACCTGCGTTCGCGCTACGGCGCCGAATATCGCGTGCTGGCCAGCGATTCGCCCCAAGCCGCCCTGGAATTGCTGAAACAACTTAAATTACGTAATGACAGCGTGGCTTTGCTGTTGGTGGACCAGCGGATGCCCAAGATGGACGGCGTAGCTTTTCTGGCAGAGGCAGTGCAATTTTTTCCCGACGCCAAACGCGCCTTACTCACCGCTTATGAAGATACCAACGCGGCCATCAACGCCATTAACAAGGTCAACATCAACTATTTTTTTCTGAAGCCGTGGGACCCCCCGTCGGAGCATCTGTATCCCCAGCTGGATGACCTGCTGGATGACTGGCAGGCTGCGCATAAGCCAAAATTTGAGGGGATTCGCGTGCTGGGAACGCACTGGTCGCCGCGCTCCTACGAGCTGCGGGATTTTCTTGCCCGCAATCACGTCCCTTATCAATGGATTGATGCGGAGCTTTCGGCCAATGATCCGGAAACCAAGCAGCTTCTGGAAGCTCTGGGGCCGGAGGTGGCCAGTCTGCCGGTGGTCCTTTTTCCTGATGGAACCAAACTTTTGCAGACAGCGCCGGCAGATGTTGCGCAAAAAGTTGGGTTGCGTACCCGCGCAGAGACCAATTTTTACGATCTTGCCATCGTGGGCGGAGGCCCTGCCGGGTTGGCCGCGGCAGTGTATGGCGCGTCCGAAGGGCTGCATACCGTGATTGTGGAAAGAGAAGCGCCGGGTGGACAGGCCGGAATGAGTTCACGCATTGAGAATTATCTGGGTTTCCCCACCGGACTGAGCGGCGGTGATCTGGCCCGCCGCGCCGTGGTGCAGGCGCGCCGCTTTGGCGTGGAGATTCTTTCCCAGGAAGCGGTTGGAGTCCGCACGGAAGGGCCGTACCGGATCATTAAGCTGGCCGATGGCAATGAGATTTCCTGTCATACGTTGATGATTGCCACCGGCGTCCAATGGCGGCGGCTGGACGCCAAGGGTGTAGACCGTTTGCAGGGCGCGGGCATTTATTACGGCGGCGGCGCAACTGAAGCGCTTTCCTGCAAAGGGGAAACAGTTTACGTGGTGGGCGGCGCGAACTCGGCGGGCCAGGCAGCCATGAATTTTTCCCGTTATGCTGAGCGCGTTGTAATCCTGGTCCGCGGCGATTCACTCGCCAGCAGCATGTCGCAATATCTGATTGACCAGATCCAGGCCACGCCTAATATACAAATCTGGTGCCATGCCAGTGTCATGGAGGTGCACGGTGAGACCCATCTGGAAGAAATTTCCATCCTGTGTACTGACACTAACAAGATTGAGCGCGTGCCGGCCAACGCCATGTTCATCTTTATCGGGGCATTGCCGCGCACGGACTGGCTGGGCAACCTGGTGCAGCGGGATGATCGCGGTTTTATCCTGACTGGCCCAGACCTTCTGTGGGAAGGCCAGCGGCCCAAAGGCTGGACTCTGGAACGCGATCCCTATTTGCTGGAAACCAATATCCCCGGAGTGTTTGCTGTGGGAGATGTGCGGCATGGCTCGGTGAAGCGCGTGGCATCGGGCGTGGGTGAGGGTTCAGTGGCTGTGCAGTTCATCCATCAATACCTGAGCAAGGTGTAATTATGGTTGAAAAATCCGAACTGCTGCGCTTGCCGATCTTTGCAGGCGTGCCAGAGGATCAGATCGAATGGTTCATTGCGGAGTCGGAGGAATTGACCTTCAAGCCTGGCGATATCTATTTGCGTCAGGGCGACCCGGCGGACGCCATGTATGTGGTGCTTTCAGGGCAGCTCCAGTCGCGCGGCGAACTGGGCGGCGAAACGGTGACGGTCCCCGTTGGCCCGGGCGATGTTACCGGCGTGCTGCCATTTTCCAGGATGAAGCAATTTACTATGACGGGCCGCGCCGTTACTGAAAGCCGCGTGCTGCGCTATCCTGCCGCCCACTTTAATGAGCTCGTCCACAAACTGCCCGAGCTTACGCAAAAGCTGGTTGCCTTGATGTCGGACCGCATCCGCGAAACAACGCGGATTGAGCAACAGAGGGACCGCCTGGCGGCGCTGGGAAAACTTTCCGCCGGCCTGGCCCATGAAATCAATAACCCTGCGTCCGCCGCCAAACGCGCTACCAGCCAGCTGCGCGACGTTCTTACAAAAATTCGCGAGGCCAGCCACGAACTGGGTGCGCGCGAGCTTTCCGCAGCGCAAAAAGCCGAGATCGATAAGCTGGAAGCATCGCTGGTCCAGCAGGACGGCCCTCCGCCGGATGCCCTGACGCTGAGCAATCTGGAAGAGGAAATTGACACCGTGCTGCGCAACCACGGCCTCAATGACATGTGGCAGCTGGCCGCAGACCTGGCCAGAAAGAACGCCAAGCCGGCGCTGGTGGAGTCCTTGTTTGCTTCTCTTGACAGTGATACGGCGCGCGCCGCCATTGTCCGCATTGCGGCGTCACTGGAAGTAGCGAGCCTGCTGCAGGAAATCGAGGGTTCCATGTCCCGCGTTACTGATCTGGTGGGCGCCATCAAGGAATACACTTACATGGACCAGTCGCCGGTGCAGAACGTTGATGTGATCAAGAGCCTGGAGGCCACGCTGACGATCCTGAACCACAAGTTAAGGCGTGGCGTGAAGGTGGTGCGTGACTACCAGCGCGTTCCCTTGCTGGTAAATTCTTTTGGCAGCGAACTCAACCAGGTATGGACCAACCTGATTGATAACGCGATTCAAGCCATGGGAGGCCAGGGCGAACTGCGTATACGCACCTTTCGCGAGGCCGATTGCGTAGTGGTTGAGATTGGCGACAACGGACCAGGCATTCCCCCGGAAGTCAGACCGCATATCTTTGAGCCGTTCTTTACCACCAAGGGCGTAGGTGAGGGAACAGGGCTTGGACTGGACACCGTGCAGCGCATCGTGAAAAAACATCGCGGAGACATCCAGGTGATCTCAAAGCCTGGGGATACGCGCTTTCAGGTATGGCTGCCGCTATCAAAGGCGGCGAGTTAAAGCATGATTCAGGGCTTTACCTTCATCCGTAACCTCAACTTCTGTCCATCCTGAGCGAATGCGTGCGTGAACGCGCACGCGAGTCTGAGGCTTTCTTGCAGCCGCACCAACACATAGCGGCTGACTTTTCCACGTGACCGTTGGGCGGAGCAAGTTGAATCGCTTGTCAACGATTCAAGGGCCAGAATATTGCTTCTCCTTTGCTTACAATCCAGTCCCGCTCGTGCGGGACTGGTTTTCGGTAGAACTCGCTGATACGGCATGGTCACAACCGACGCCTTCGGGGGCCTTTGACGTGCTCTTGATTCGCTGCGCTCAGCGCGAGACGCGCTCCCTGAACAAGATTAAAGTGGCAACGAAACAGAACCTCTACAACCGGTCATCCTCAACCCATAACTACCTCTGTGGAGGCGTGCGCGTCCGGCCTTTCAATTGCCCACAAATATCAGATAATATGGTGGCTCGCGTGGGTAAAACAGGCTTACCTATTCCCCAGCTCCTCGAACAGTTGGAGTCCTTTTATGGCAACCAGGAGCCGTGCTGGCCAACTGATCCATATCTTTTTCTCGTGTGGTGGCACTGCGGGTATCCGGCTAGCGATGTCGCGTGTGCCAAAGGTTGGGAGAGATTGAACCGGGAGATCGGAGTCGAGCCGCGGCAACTTCTGGCAGCGCCTCCAGCGGATCTCGCTAGTGCGTTGAAACCGGGCGGCATGGTGCCGGAACTGAGAGCGATGCGGTTGAAGGAAATCGCCGCACGAGTGAAGGATGAGTTTGGGGGTGACCTCCGGGCGGGTCTTGTCGGTCCCATTGCCCAAGCGCGCAAGGAACTCAAGAAGTTTCCCAATATCGCAGATCCAGGCGCCGACCGCATACTGCTCTTTGGGGGCATTGCGCCGGTAGCTGCTGTTCCCTCCAACTGCCCGCACGTTATCGTGCGGGTGCGGCATGGGCAGGAACGCGAGAACTACGGCGTGACATACCGCGAAGCCCAATGGGCCATTGAGGCGGAAGTTCCTCTGACGTTCGATGCTCGAGTCCGGGCGTATTTGCTCTTGAAGCGCCACGGCCAGGACCTCTGCAAGCGCACCAATCCAAAATGTGCGCAATGTCCCGTAAGCTCTTCCTGCGCTTTCTTTGCTGGTAACCGTCGCGGTCGGTCGGTGCAGGCGTAGTTGGCCAGCCCAGGCGTGTCCTTTGCGGAGTCTGTGTCATAGCAACGAAATGGATGGCTACGGGAAATGCGGCGCAGCCGTTCAGGCTGTTTTACAGAGTGAGCATACGTCTGATGTTGTAGGCGATGGTGGCAATCATCCATTCAGTTGCAACAGCATCCAAGCCGCGTCTGCGAAACTGTTGCATGCCTCGTTGTGCTTTCAGTATCCCAAAGACCGGTTCTACCACCGCTTGCCTGCGTCGATAAATCTTTCTGCCTTCGGGTGTGCGCAACTGCTCCCGAACACGCAAGTGTTCAGGATCCCGGATGGTGGTTCTCCCGATCTTGCCGCCAGCTCGTTCTCCGGTATTGAGTTCATGGGTCAAATTGTTGTCAGGTATATAGGCTTGAATGCCGCGCTCGTGCAACCCGTGCAGCCCACGTCCACTGAAGAACCCCGCGTCCGCAGTGATGGTTGCCGGACGAGTCTTGCATTGCCGTTCCACCTCGTCCGCCATGGGTAGAAGAGAATCATTATCGGTTGCACTCTGCGTGACCCGGGTGGCGACGATGAAATGATCATCGCTCACAGCCGCATCGGCCGTGTAGCCCAACACCCAGCCATTTCGCCCGCGCAGAAAGCGACTGTCCGGATCGGTCAGGGAGACTTCATTCCGCTTGCCGTGCGCCAGCGGTTTCAGATTCTCGATTCCATCCACCTGGCTGTCTAACTTTTGCAGTTGTTCTGTGGTCAGGCTTACCCCACCCTCTTCATTCGGATCGGGCTGACTGGCTTTCTGCTGAAACTTTCTGGCCAGACGGCGATCGCCTGCTCGCTGATCGCGCTTTAACTGATTCACATCCACCATGCTCCAGCGCGACGCATTGGCTTTGATTCGCGTTGAGTCAATCGCCACATGACCCAACTTCACCATACCGGCCTTGCGGGCTATCTCCAGCACCTGTGTAAATACGTCGTTGATGGCATTGCGATGTCGCCGGAGAAACTCACTGAGCGTCTTGTGGTCCGGTGTCAGCCCGCCGGCCAAATACCGAAACGCCAGGTCTTCACGTACCCTCTGTTCCAGTCGGCGCGTAGAACTCACCTGCAGACAGAAGGCGTAGAGCCAGACCTTCAACATCATGCGTGGTGGGTATGCTAGACGGCCTTCTTCGGCATAAGCCTGGTCAAACCGGCTCATCTCCAGCGCTTCTACCACGCGATGCACATGGAAACATAAATGCCCTGCTCCCAATACGTCCTTCACATTCGGAGGCAACAGATAGGCCTGATCCGGATCGTAAGCAAAAAATCGCGACATGTCTCTTTGTCGCTTATTTATTTTTCCGAATCAAGTACTTCCTATGACACAGACTCTGTTGGGACATCGCGAGTCGGCATTGCTGCGCGCGTTCCAAAGAAATGAGAGCAACATTGCTGACCAAGTGGTATTTCCTTCGCCAGACGGATGCATCCTTCATCCAAATAATCTCTACCACCGCTATTTCTTGCCCGTCCTGGAGCACTCTGGACTGCGTCAATTCCGCCTTCACGATCTACGCCACACATTTGGAAGTCTTCTGATTCAATCAGGAGCCTCAATCGTCTATGTGAAGGAACAAATGGGCCACAGTTCTATACAGGTAACAGTGGACACATATGGGCACTTGATACCCGGTGCAGACATCGCTTGGGTCGATCGCTTGGATGTAGTTCCGCAAACTTCCGCAAACAATCCGCAAACGCCGACTGACGCTGATGAGCAGAACCACCTGCAACCCGTTGATTTAATTGGTGGCGGCGGTAGGACTCGAACCTACGACCTACGGATTATGAGACCGTCGCTCTAACCACCTGAGCTACACCGCCGAGACGTGAGGAGGGAATAGGCAAAAAGAAGCTGCGCGACCAATTTGATCGGCAGCAATTCGATTGTAAAGTCTTGCGATTTCCCCTGTCAAACCGGTGGTAATGGGCCTTTTTGGATTTCCCAAAAGGCCCCATTACCGACTTCGTCTGTCGTTAGCACATGAAATGTCCGGTTGAATAGCAGATGAAAATGTCCGCTTTAGCAGGCGGCGGGAGTGGGAAAACGATCGCAGGATGGATTCGTACTGGAAAGTCGCGATGGAGCGCCATGAAAGTATAGGAAGTGATATTACGAGCAATTGCCAGGAATCTGACTTAATGGCAGGCATCGGAGATCATTGGGATCAGCGATCGACAGATGCGGCGTTGCCATCTGGGCATCCCAACTACGTAGTACGTTTGGCGGCAATGCGGTGCGAAGAATGAGAAGCTGAAACAAAAACACAAAGTCAACCCTCAGCTACATCTGCAATGAAGCAAGCCTTAATCGGCTACGACGGGTCTGTTCGACCGGGCGCGAGGGAAGCGCTCGACACGGCATGTTCCCTGGCGCAGGCGGAGAAGATTCTGCCCTGTGCCAGGCCAGTACTTTGATCAGAACGTGCAGCTCTGAATCTCTGGAACCAATTGGGGCTGTCCTCAGGCGTGTCCTCAGGAGTGTACCGGCCCGGCATTTCCGATTTGGACGTGCAACATTTGGAACGGCGGTATCTTGTTTGGTGCGTATGGCTGGGATAAAAAGACTTTGAATCTCACAAGAAGCAGAACCAGAAACACAGCCTCAGCTACATATGGATGAAGCAAGCCTTACAGGCGGCGGATTGGCGAAGAACCACGGCTATCCGCTAAAACTCGAAAACCGGACATTTCGCCATACCAACATGCGTGGTAACGATATAAGAGGAAGGCCGGTTGTTTTGCGGTTCGGGGATAGAAACAATCTCTTGATGGTCTTATAATGCGCGGCACACCTTTACGGAGAGAAAACAACATGGCGAACGATTTTCAGTACAACGATGATGACAGCAAAGCCTGTGGCGGTTATTTGCCGTCCACCAGCCCACTGGACCGCCGCAGTTTTCTGGCTGGCGCAGCCGCTGGAGCGGCAGCACTGGCTTTACCACGCTGGGCCGTGGCCGCAGAGGGACTTTTAGCTCCGAATCCCTCAGCGGCATTCGATGATGATCTCTCCCCCATCCGCTCTGAGATCATGCGCCGTCATGACGAGACCATCAAGCGTTTACAGACATGGATCCGCCAGCCTTCCATTGCCGCCGAATATCGCGGCATGAATGAAGGCTGTGAATTGACCATGCAGATGCTGCGCGAAGCCGGCTTTCAGCAGGTAACGAAAGTCCCCACGGATGGCCAGCCGGGCATCTTCGCCACACTGGATGCCGGCGCACCGAAAACGCTGGGACTCTACTTTATGTATGACGTAAAGCAGGTTGATCCGTCCGAGTGGTCTTCGCCGCCATGGGACGCGGCTCTGGTGGACAAAAGCGGATTCGGCAAAGTCGTGATAGGGCGGGGCGCGGTCAACCAGAAAGGGCCGGAAGCAGCCTTCATCGCCGCTCTGCATGCGATTCGCGGCTCCGGACGCAAGTTGCCGGTGAACCTGATTCTGGTGGCTGAAGGCGAAGAAGAGATTGGATCACCGCACTTTCCCCAGATTGTACGCAAGCCTGAAGTGCAGCAGGCGCTCCGGCGCTGCTTTGGCATTTTTATGCCGTCGGCCACGCAAGCAGGCGATGGACAGGTGACGATGACGCTGGGCGCCAAAGGCGTGGTGGAGCTGGAACTGGTTTCCAGCGGCGAAAAATGGGGCCGCGGGCCGCGCACCGACGTTCACTCCAGTAACAAAGCGCGTCTGGATTCACCCGCGTGGCACCTGGTGCAGGCCTTGAACACGCTGGTCTCGGCGGACGGCAATGATCCCGCGATTGAAGGCTTTGCCTCCAGGGCGCGTCCTCTTTCGCCGGCGGAAAAATCGATGATTGCTACAGCAGCGCAACGCATGCACGAAGATGCAGTAAAAAGATCGCTGGGCGTGGAGCATTGGGTCCATGATGCGAGCTTTCAGGAGTCGCTGGAGATGTTAATGGGACGCCCCACGGTAAACATCGAAGGACTGGTCGGCGGTTATACCGGCCCCGGCGGAAAAACTATTCTGCCGCATCGTGCTGTCGCCAAGATTGACATGCGCCTGGTTCCGGATATGACTGCCGCTGAAGCCCTTGCTGCCCTAAAGGCGCATCTGGCGAAACATGGTTTTGGCGATATTGAAGTCAACATGACCGGCGGCTACGATCCCACCAGCACGCCTGCTGATGCATCCTTGATTCGTGCTCAGACTGCGGTCTACAAACGGGGCGGAATCGATCCTGTCCTTTTGCCCCGCAACGCTGGTTCATGGCCCGGCTACGTTTTTACCGGCGAGCCGCTTAAGCTTCCCGCAGGCCACTTTGGCCTGGGACACGGCAGTGGCGCGCACGCTCCGGACGAATATTATGTGATTGAATCGAGCAATCCAAAAGTCCAGGGCATGGATGGCGCTGTGTTTTCCTTTGTTGAATATCTGTTTGAGGTGGCGCACACCGCATAGAGACAAAACGCGGGAGGGAAGAGGGTGCGCGTATCGGTGGTAAAAAGATTTCCGCCCTCTTCCGCTGCGTTTTTCGCGTGGTAACGCTTCTGCACAGCCGGGCGGCTGTGCTCCATTCATCTTCAACAGCCTGCTATTGCACCGTTAAGTTCAAAGTGGAAGTTGCCACTGCTCCTCCGTTGGCGCTGGTGGCGGTTACCACAACCGCTGAAGTTCCCGCAGGAGTGCCGGGAGTATGTTGTCCAGCCAAATTCAATTGCACTCCGCAGCCCGCAAGGGCCAGTAAGGCCAGGCAACCCAGTCCGGCGGCAAAGCGCATCCTGAACTTTCTCCGGCCCGCCAGATTCAGGGCCATCACAGCGGCCCCGAGCAGGGCCAGCAATGCCAGGTAAAGCGGCGGAACGCTTCCCGGTCCTGAAGGCGGCAAGGCCGCTGATTTCGCTGAAGTGGAAATGCTCAGCGTGACCTGTCCAGACGTTGTTACTGACGTTGGATTGAAGCTGCATGATGCCCCGGACGGAAGTCCGCTGCAGGCAAATGTGATTGCGCCCAGACCGCTGCCATTGTTCGTCAGAGTCAGGTTGGTGGTGGCCGTGCCGCCTGCCGTGACAGTCAGATTGGCGGTCTGCGCGGAAAGCGCCAGTGCGGCTGTGAGCTGCGTGGGATCGCTGGCCGTGTCATTCGCGGTATTGATCTCGCCTCCGCCGGAAACAGTGGCCGTATTGGTGACGGTTGCCGCCGCATTCGCTGCAACATTTACTGTAACGGTGATGGGATCATAAGTGCTGCCGGCAGTTAAGACATCGCCGCGGCTGCATTGCAAAGATGCAAGAGTGCAGTTCCAGTTGGGGCCGCCGTCAATGGAGGTGGCCGTCATTCCCGCAGGCAAATTGTCTGTCACGGTAACCAGGGCTGAGGTGTCCGCCAGTCCGGAATTGGTAACGGTGATTGTATAAACCGCACCGGTTTGTGGACGCAGAAAATTTCCTGTATGCGTCTTGGTGATGGTCATGTCAGGTACAGTTACATCCACAGACGCCGTGGCAGTATTGCCGGTCCCGCCTTCATTGGAAGTAACAGGATCAGTGGTGTTGACCTGTGTGCCCGCAGTGGTGGCCAGCACGTCAATGGAAAAAGTACAGCTGCCGCCCGCCAGGATGGTCGCGCCCACCAGGTTAATGCTGGTCGCAGCCGGTGTGATTACGCCAGGATCACATGTTCCTGTCAGGCTGTCCGGGTTGCTGATAATCAGCCCGCTCGGCATGGTGTCATTAAAGCTTACGCCGGTCAGATCGGTCGCGCCGTTGGGGTTGGTGATGGTGAAGGTCAGCGTGACGCTGTTATTTAATCCAACGGTTGCGGCGCTGAACGATTTTGTAATAACCGGTGGAGATACCACAATCGCGAATCCTGTCTGCGCGAATGCCAATAAACACAACACGGCAATTAAATCCTTAATACGGATAGACATGAATCCATCACTCACTTTTGCTGAGAATTATCGAGCACGCTGTAACCAGCGGGAATCTGGAAGAGCTGTGGATCAGGCTCTCCCTGTACAAGGTTCATCAGCCTGGTCGTCCGGACCAGGGATGAAGAAACCTGCGTGGTGACCAGCAGTTCCACCTTCAACTCCGTGGAGAACCAGGACTCGGTTACAAGGGGCTGAGATTTGTCTTTCACGGCGCCGGCATGGGTGCGGCGGCTGCCAGTCACAAGAAAGCCTTCCATCGTCATCGCGCCCAGGTCTTCAGGCGCAGCCAGGGAGCGGGAACCAATCGTTTCGCGGCGCGTGGCCGCAGCCGCCAGCTTCAATTGCCGCGATGATACGGCGGGAGCGGACGGTAAAGGAAAAACTCTGGCCGTCATGGCCCCCACATCAAGAACAATGCTGCGTTGTTGGGCCGGGTCGTAGATTGTCACATAACGCTTTGGAGCAACACCCGCCACTGGACTTGCCTGTTCAGTCTCAGACCGCATGCGTCCAGCGGAGTCACGGAACATTTTGCCATGGATTTCCTGGCGCACGGTGGCGCCATCGGACATGGTTTGACTGGATTGCGTTACCACATCCGCGGAAAAAGCTGCCCCGGCAGCCGAACGCAGATTGATCCCGCCGGACAATATACTTGCTGGCAGAGGGACGGTCGGATCATTGGTCTGCGCAGAAGAAATGGCCGTAACCAGCAATAAGCTGGCAAGAAGGGTCTTGCCCAATTTCATTTTCGAAGTTTCTCCTGGGGGATGTGCGGGGTATTGTAGCAGCTCAGGTTCGTGGGAACATCAATAGAAAGCCTTATAGATAGGTCTTTTTTATTGATTTTTATATCCTGATTCCTTTGATAACTTTTAATTTTCTTGCAGCATGATTTCAGGGGATTGCGTGCGGCTTACAGCAAGCCGACAGCAGGGGCAGCAGCCCGCAGGCTCTGTGCTGCATTAGAGAATTTGTTCCTGTGCATTGGACAATAAACGTCCAGATGGAGCGGGGTTGGGGAAAAAATTTCAGCCGCTTATGCGCGGCCTACGCCAAGATATTCAAAGCCCAGCGCCTTCATGCGTGGGCCATCCAGCAGGTTCTTTGTATCTACAACCACAGGATTGCGTATGATGCGGCGAATGCGGTCAAAGTCCAGAGTGCGGAACTCCGGCCATCCGGTACCCAGCACCAGAGCATCAGCGCCTTCTGCCACAGAATATGCTGAGTCGCAATAGCGTACATTGCCGGTCAATTCCTGCTGTGCGTCCGGCATGGCGATAGGATCGTAGGCTTTCACGTGAGCGCCGCTTTCCATCAGGCTGCGCGCCAGACGGATGGAGCCGGAACTGACCACGGAATTGGTATTCGGCTTGAAAGCCAGACCGAGCAGGCCAACCTGCTTGCCATTCAGCGTGTCCAGCGCGCCGGAGATCTTGCGCATGATGCGCGCGCAGAATTCCTGGTTCACTTCGCGCGCCGCGGTCAGGATCTTGAGTGAGACACCTGATCCGGCGGCCAGATTGGCCAGCGAGTCCATATCGGATTCCGTAAAGCTGCCGCCGAGAGAGCCGGGCTGGAGGCAGCGCGGCGCGATGCGCTTATCCAGGCCGAGCGCCAGCGCCAGGTCAACCGCGTCAGCACTGATGCGCTCGCATAAACTGGAGAGCTCATTGATAAAGGAAACCTTGGTGGCCAGGAACGCGGTTGAGGCTTCGCGAACCAGCTCCGCTGTCTGGTGCGTCGTCACAATCACCGGCACGCCCCGCATCACCAGCGGGCGGTACAGGGCTTTCAAAGCGCTAACGGCAGTGGTGGAAGCGGTTCCCAGAACAATGCGGTCAGGCCAATTGAAATCTTCCACCGCGCAGCCTTCCGAGAGGAACAGCGGATGGGATACGACTGTGATCTGGCGTCCAGACGCTTTCAGGCGTTCTTCAATTCTTTGGGCCGTGCCCACCGGGACTGGGGTCACCAGGACCAGAATCTGTCCGTGGTCGCAATAATTGGCAATCTCCATGGAGATGGCTTCCATGTCACGGTTGGCATCTTCCGCCAGATAGATAATTTCCGCGCGCTGCACCATGGACTGCAAATGGGTGGAGTACATCAGCCGGCCGGAGCGCACGCCCCGCCGCACAATGTCACTTAAATTCTTCTCGTGAAACGGCAGAATGCCGCTGGCCAGAAGCGTGGTATTGACGGAATCACTGCCATAAGCGGTTACGGGAACGCCAAAATCAGCCAGACATGCAGCCACTACCGTACCCAGATATCCACACCCGTAAACACCGATTTGCATAGAATCTCCTGAGAAAACCAGGGCACCGGCGACTCGGGGGAGTGAGGGGCTCGCCAACTGTTCCTTGATTTGTTGTTTCGCTGGCCTTATCGATGACTAAGCTTTTTAGGCTGGTGTGATTAGAAGCTCTTACTTAGTACATACGCAAGCTGGATTTGGTACATGTACCAAGTGGAAAGTGCATGCACGTTGGGGATTCGCGTGCCTTGACACACTCTATGGACGCCCCCGGATTGGCAGATCAATCAACCTTGATTTCGACCTTATTTCCGTCCGGATCGCGCACCCAAATGGACAAGCCCTTCCCTTTGGATCCGTTGTTGACCTCTGCCTGTGAAGGATCAAGGCCTTTGCGTTTCAGCGTGGCGATTACATCGTAAATGCTTGATCCAGTAGCAGCCAGGCAGAAATGTCCTTCGCTCAGATTGGCTCCCGGCGCGGGATTGGTGGGTGAAGCCTCAAACAAATCGATCAAAGATTCGCCGGCCCGCAGGGTCACCACGTTATAACCGGCCTTGGCTTTGCCTTCGTGTTCCAGCGTCATCCCCAGGCTTTCAGTGTAAAAGCTCTTCATTGCGGCAAGCCGTTTGGTCACCAGCGCAATGTGGTCGACGCCTTTATAGGTAAACACATGGCAATTCTAGCTAAATCTTCCTGCAATGTACTGGGAAAAATGGGGTGTAACGGTACTGCAAAGAGTCCCACTACCAGTTTAAGGAGTTCGATATGACAGCGTTTGTAGGTTTTAGCTGGAGTTATATTGGCCCGGGTGCTACGGTCGGCGTTTATCTGCACGGATTTCCAACGGGACAGTTTGCCGCCATTGATATTCAGCCCAGTACGGGCAACAGGCCGGGTTTTCAACCTGTGGTCGATTTCACGGATCAAACGGTGGCAGAGCATGTTGACGGCACATTGGCGCATACAATTTTTGTCACCAATAAGTCCGTAAGCAATGGCGGCCCGCCAACGCCGTTCGTAAACGTGGTTGTTCTGCTCGAACCAATTTCATAAAAGGGGAAATGGTATGGAACGCGAAATTCATATCTGGCACGATCAAGAAGGACGGATCCTGGCGTTGGGCCATGTCGTCTCGCACAAAAAGCTCGATCTTAAAGCTACGCCGCAGGCGAGCCATGGGCATGGGACCATCACGATCCGCATGGCGGAGAAAGACTTGCACAAATTGGCGGAAACACATCGCGTGGACTTGAAGTCAAAGAAATTGGTTCCTTACCACTGAGACATGGATTGCCCCGGCAGGGCCTGAAAGGAGTCGATCTCAGGGGTTGAACCAAGCCATCCGCCAGCACTGGGGATCGAAAACAAACTGCATGGGACACTCGATGTCAGTTTCAGCGAAGACCTGGACTGCAAACGGCAAAAAGATGCTGCCCAGGACTTCCCTGCTCAAGCGCGTCGGCCCTGCTTCAACCCGGACGTGACTTACGAATGAATGGCCATTCAGTGTATTCTATGTAGACTTCTTACCATTCAGGAAAACCTGTAGGGGGAGCGTTTATGAGTACGATATCCGCTACCGCACCACTCAGTACGACGTCTACGCTATCCAGAGCGCAGGCCATACCCTGGCTTGTCTGGGCCAACGTAATTGCCTCGGTGAGCATAGCCTCAGGCCTTTACTGGGACATTTCCTGGCATGAAACCATTGGGCGCGATACGTTCTGGACCCCGGCCCATCTGCTGATCCAGTTTGGCGCGGTGATGGCCGCGCTGGGCTCCGCCTGGGTCATCATGCACACCACCTTTGGCGGTGATACGGAGGCGCGTCGCAACTCCGTGAACGTGCTCGGTTTCCGTGGGCCATTGGGCGCGTTTATTGCTGCCTGGGGAGGCGGTGCAATGCTTACCTCGGCCCCGTTCGATAACTGGTGGCATGAAGCCTACGGACTAGACGTAAAAATCCTGAGCCCGCCGCACATGCTTCTGGCCCTGGGGATTGCAGGCATTATGTGGGGCGGCGCGATTCTGGCCGCATCGTATATGAACCGCGCGGAAGGCGCTGACCATAAAAGGCTGCAACGCATCCTGCTCTTTGTGGGCGGCTTCATCATTCTGCAGAGCATGATCGTGAAGCTGGAATATACCAACCGGGTATTGCTGCACAGCGGCATTTCGTATGTCGTCATCAGTATTGGTACGCTGCTTCTGCTGGAAGGGCTGGCGCGGGCCTCAGGACATCGCTGGGCACGAACGATCATGACCGGCGTCTACTCCTGCTTTGTGTTGCTCATGTTGTGGGTTTTGCCGCTGTTTCCCGCTCAGCCCAAACTAGGCCCCGTGTACCAGGACATCACTCACATGGTGCCTCTGCCTTTTCCTATCCTGCTGGTGGTCCCGGCTTTTGTTCTTGATCTGATCTGGCCTAGGCTGCAAAGGGCTTCTCAATGGCGGCAGGCAGTCATCGGCGGAGTGGTATTTACTGCTGTGCTGATTGCAGTGGAATGGCCCTTTGCCACTTTCCTGATGTCACCGGCGGCGCGCAATCCCTTTTTTGCAACCATTGATTTTCCCTACTTTGCTCTGCCCACATCACCCACGGTGCGGCATGTTTTTGTTCGCTGGGAGCAGTCCAGCGGAGAATTCTGGCGCAATATCCTGCTGGCTTTCCTGTTTGCGGTTGTCAGCATGTGGATTGGAACGTACTGGGGCAACTGGATGAAAAAAGTGAGGCGGTAATATTTATGCACACCGTGCGTGGTTACTTCCTGCTTTTCTTGCTGTTCCTGTCGGTAAGCGGCGTGGCCCACGTCAACAGCCCGGACGTTTACTATGACGGCTATGCCGGCCCTTATCACCTGCTGGTTACGCTTCGTCCGCCGACGGTAGTGCCCGGTGTGGCGCAAATACAGGTCCGCGCCCTCTCTGACGATGTAAACGGCATCAACGTTCTTCCGCTGCGCATGATCGGCCCCGGCGCAAAGATGGCTCCATTGCCGGATACTGCCAAACGATCGGCAGATGATCCCCATCTCTTCACGGGCAGCTTATGGATCATGGCCCGTGGCTCATGGAAAGTACAGATTGAAGCGGCAGGACAAAAAGGCCCGGGACAGATGGACGTGCCGCTCCCGGCCATCTCTCTTAGTTCACAACCCCTGCAGAGATCGTTGGGCATCCTGCTTGCGGTCCTCGGCTTGGCGCTTGCGGCTGGCCTTATCGGGATTATTGTTGCTGCATCCCGCGATGCCGGACTCAAAGCCGGTGAGGCGCCCGCACCGGCGCAAGCCAGACGTGGACGCTTTGGCCTGGCGATTGCCGCAACGATAGTTATTGGAGCTTTTGTCTTCGGCAATCAATGGTGGGGAAAGGAAGCCAGCGCGAATGCCCGCTTGAATTACAAAGTGCCGCAGCTACGCCCAACGCTTCTGGCCAGCGGCCAGTTGCGTCTGGCCCTGGATAACCCCAATGAAGCAGAGCCTACGCGTTTTCGCAGCGAGCAGCCGGACCGCATACGCCTGGACGATCTGCTTCCGGACCATGGCCATCTCATGCATCTGTTCATTGTGCGCTTACCGGATATGCAGGCCTTCTGGCATCTGCACCCGGCCCAGGCGCAACCGGGCGACGATTTTACCCAGATACTGCCTGCCATGCCTGCCGGACAATACCGGCTCTATGCCGATATCGTTCATCACACGGGTTTTCCGGAAACGCAGGTTGCCACCATGGACCTGCCGGCCATCCATGGTGGACCCCTGACGAGCGATGATTCCGGCTCTTCTGATTTCACGCCAGCGGACAAAGTAGCTCAGCTCTCCGGCGGCTATCGCATGGTGTGGCAGAAAGATAACCTTCCCATCAAAGCCAGTCAGCCTTACTGGTTCCGCTTTCGCATTGAGGACAAGGACGGCAAGGCCGCCGCCGATCTTGAACCGTACATGGGCATGGCCGGACATGCGGTCTTTCTCAGCACAGACGGAAGCATCTTCGCCCATGTGCATCCGGCAGGCTCGGTGGCCATGGCCGCGGTAACACTGGCTGAAAACGGCAGCGCAAACGCCGGCATGGAAACCATGCACCATGCTCCTGCCTCAGCCGAAGTTTCTTTCCCTTACGGCTTCCCCAAACCCGGAGAATACCGCATCTTTGTTCAAGTAAAACGGGGCGGCAAGATTGAGACAGGTGAGTTTAACGCCAAGGCTGAGTAGGGCCAGCATTTGTAGTTGGTTGCCCCTGAATCTGTGGCTTTAACTTTACAGCCGGGACGTATGTGCTGCACAAGTTTGTAGGGCTTCCTTTACAAGCCTGCGTCATCCGTTTTCATTTCCATTCTGGTTCTATTCCTCTGCGCCCTTCGCGTCCCTGCATTAAATCCCCGGTTGGCTGAAGCTTGTTTTGCCATCCGTTCTTTCATGGAGTAAAATTCCCCCAGTAATGACCCGCTTCTTCCACGGCTTCACCTGACGATAGTCCGCCAAACCTCCGGTCGGACGTTCTCTCTTACAGTCACATCCCAGCCTCGCCGAAAGGAAGAATTCCCATGCTGCGCAGAACTTCCCTAGTTGTGCTATCTCTTTTGTTCAGTCTATGCGCCTTCGCTCAGACCAAGCATCGCCACTTTGAACTTAACTACTCCTTCACCGTCCGCATCACCGATCCGGGAAAACCTCTTGATATCTGGTTTCCCATGGCCCAGTCGAATGAGTATCAACAGGTGAAAGTCCTCTCCAAGAGCGGCGATCTGGCGCTCAAAGAGACCACCGAGCCTGAATACGGCAACAAGATCTTTTATGCCCATACCGGCAAGGCCGACCAGCCTGAATATCACTTCACCGTCAAATATGACGTAGTGCGCATGGAACATCTGGCTTCTGTTTCCGTCACGAAACCGGCCCCGGAAAAAGAGCTGCGGCGTTTCCTGCAAGCGGACAATCTTGTGCCCATCACAGGTAAGCCGGCTGAACTGGCTATGGAGCAGGTGCAACCTGGCATGTCCGATCTCGATAAAGCCCACGCTTTTTACAACTATGTCTTCTCCACCATGAAATATGACAAAACAGGGACTGGATGGGGCAAAGGAGATACGTTATGGGCCTGCGACTCCAGGCGGGGCAATTGCACGGACTTTCATTCGGTATTTATCTCCATGGCCCGCTCACAAAAAATTCCCGCGCGCTTTGAGATGGGGCTGACCGTGCCGGAAGGGCAGACCTCAGGACAAGTTACCGGCTACCACTGCTGGGCCGAGTTTTACACGCACGAGCGCGGATGGTTCCCGGTGGATATTTCCGAAGCCTGGAAGCATCAGGAGAAGAAAAACTACTTCTTCGGCGCGCATGATGTGAACCGCGTGCAATTCAGTGTGGGGCGCGACCTGGACATGGTCCCAAAACAGCATGGCGGCAAGCTCAATTATTTAATCTTCCCCTACGTTGAACTGGATGGGCAAATGTACCCTAACGTGGCTACTGCCGTCTCATTCTCGGATTTTTCCGCGTCACAGGAAAACAAGAGGGCATCCCGCTAATCGTACTTCCGCCGCGGCCCGGAACCATGATTCACGGAACGGTTTTGGGCCGCGTTTCAGGGGGCATCTGCCCTGACGACGCCTGTGGGAGCGCCTATCTTTATTCCTGTCTAAAAAAAATTGGCTCCGGCCCCTGATGCAGCCGGCTCAGCGCTCAAGTCAGCCTCGCCATTTAATAGTTCGCTGTAAAGGTCGGCGCGTAAAATACCATTGTGATGTTTCGCTTTCCAAGCCGCCTGGTTCTGCACGTTTTCTTGGCAACCTGTGTTTTAGCAGACATCGCTCTTTCACAAAGCTCGCCTCAACATGCCCACGTTGAACTTATTGCCCGCCAGAATTCCATTGTGCCGGGTTCATCGATTGCACTCGGTGTGCATTTCATGCTGGAGCCAGGCTGGCATATTTACTGGATCAACTCCGGTGACTCTGGCCAGCCGCCATCTCTCAAGTGGCAGCTTCCGCCGGGCTTTACCACCGGCGAAATCCAATGGCCGCGCCCGGAGCGGATGCAGAGCAACGCACTGCTGGCCGATTACGGCTACCACGATGACGTGCTCCTTATTGTTCCTGTTTCCGCGCCGCAATCCATTGCGTCCAATGCGGGGCCTTCGACTGTTCGTTTTATTGTCGAGGCCAAATGGCTCATCTGCCGCGAGGTGTGCCTGCCCGATCATGCGCAACTTCAGATGGCGCTTCCAGTCGCAAGCAAAGCGCCCGGTGAAAACCCACTTGCAGCAAAGCTCTTTGCCCGGACGGAAGCGCTTCTCCCGAAACCTATGCCACGCTCCTGGAAGGTAAGTGTGCGCTCAAGAAAAGACGACTTTGCCCTGACCATCGCAGCGGGCAAGCGCATTGCGCAGGCGCAATTCTTTCCTCTTGATCCTGAACAAATCGACAATCCAGCTCCACAAAAGCTGCAAACATCTCCGACGGGAATGACCCTAGTATTGAAGAAGTCTGATCTGCTGGTTAAACCCATCGCCGTGCTGCGCGGTGTCCTGGTCCTGACGGACGGCGAAGCTTACCGGATTGAAGCTCCGGTGCGGCAGTCGTTACAATGATGGCCTGGTTTGGACAAAGGAGAAGGCATATGAAAAAGGCCCGTCATCTTGTATTGCTTTGCGCCCTGCTGGTGTTGGTGTGGCTTGCTCCGGCCTTCGCCGCCAGGGTAGGCGAGCCCGCTCCCGGCTTCAGCGCGGTTGACAGCAACGGAAAAACGCAGCGTCTTTCTGACTACAAGGGAAAATTCGTGGTGCTGGAGTGGCACAACCAGGGATGTCCTTACACCAAAAAGCATTATGCCAGCGGCAACATGCAGCGCCTGCAAAAAGAATGGACCGCCAAAGGCGTAGTGTGGCTTAGCGTGATCTCCTCTGCTCCCGGAACACAGGGATTTGTTACGCCGACGCAGGAAAATGAATACATCAAAATGATGAACGCGGCGCCAACTGCGGTAATACTTGATCCCGGCGGGACACTTGGGCATCTCTATGCTGCCAAGACTACGCCACACATGTTCATCATTGATCCCAGCGGCACGCTTATCTATAACGGCGCAATTGACGATCATGCAACTTCTGACCAGGGAGATATTGCCAGTTCGCGAAATTACGTTTCCACGGCCTTGCAGGAAGCAACTTCAGGCAAGCCGGTCACGGAACCGGCCACGCGGCCTTACGGCTGCTCCGTGAAGTACAAGGACTAGGTGGAGACCACACATGCGCCTGCCGCCGGAACTGCTGGACGCCATACAGCAGGAGACAGAAAAAATTGACCGGCGCAGGCTGCTTCATGCAGCAACAGAGCTTACAGAGCATTACCAGGCTGCTGATTTCTCTACCCCGGCCATTGCCTCAAGCGCACACCGCGCCGCTTACCTTGCTGTACGTCTCCCAGCCACGTATGCTGCCACCCGGCGTGTGTTCTCTGAGATCAACCTGCGCAGCCCAGGTAGCGAAATTACCAGCTTGCTCGATCTTGGCTCCGGCCCCGGCACGGCGCTGTGGGCGGCAGCGGAAGAATTCTCATCCTTGCAACGGGCCACGCTGATTGAAGCCGACGAACATTGGCTCCATATGGGCAAATCGCTGGCTGAATTCACTGGCGCATCGCTTCCGCAGGCACAATGGCTCAGGCAGGACCTGCGCTCAGGTTTCTCCTGCGAGCGTCATGACCTGGTAGTAATTTCATACACTCTGGGCGAACTTCCCAGGTCATCGGCGGAAGAAACACTTCGCAAAGCGTGGAAGTGCGCGGGGAGATTTCTGGCTGTGATTGAGCCGGGAACCCGGCGTGGATTTGCAACCGTCCTGTCCGCGCGCTCGTTGCTGCTGGAACATGGCGCTGCGATTCTGGCTCCGTGTCCGCATGTGGAAGCCTGTCCCATGGCGGCTGCCGGGGACTGGTGCCATTTTTCCCAGCGCATTGAGCGCACCTCGCAACATCGCCAGTTGAAGGGTGGCGCACTGGGATATGAAGATGAGAAGTTTTCTTACGTCATAGCCGCAAAAGAACCGGCAGTTGTTAACGGCGCAAGAATTGTGCGCCATCCCGGCAAGCACAGCGGACACGTCCAGCTTGCGCTGTGCACGCCGGAGGGCAGGCTGGAAAACCGCACCGTCACACGCTCAAACAAATCGGCGTACAAACTGGCCCGCAAGGCCGAATGGGGAGACCTTTGGCCATAATCCACCAGATGATGACACGGCTTTTTCACCGCCAGATTGCGCTGCTGGCGAACGCATTGCCGTTCCTGCACTGGATAGTGGATTTCATCCAATGGGTCAAAGGCATGGGCGCTGCCGGAGGCGCGCTCTACGCGCTGGCGTACATTGCCGGCACGGCGCTGTTCTTTCCCGGATTGCCGCTCACGCTGGGCGCTGGTTTTGTGTATGGAGCGGTGATTGGCACGTTGGTGGTTTCGCCGGCCAGCGTGGCCGGGGCTTGCCTGGCTTTTGTGATTGCCCGTTACTTCGCGCGCGACTGGGTGGCGCGGCGTCTGCAAAAGTATCCTCAGGCAGCGGCCATCGATCGCGCCATCGCGAAAAACGGGTTTAAGGTTGTCATTCTGCTGCGGCTCCAGCCCGTGGTGCCGTTTAATATGCTGAACTACGCCTTGGGAATTACCCGCATCAGCCTCCGTGACTACGCGCTGGCTTCATGGATCGGCATGTTTCCGGCAACTGTCCTTTTCGTTTATCTGGGATCGGTGATGAGCGACGCATCGGATCTTCTGCGCGGCCGGCCCAACTCCGGCATGGCCGGACGGGTCTTACTGTGGGGTGGCCTGGTCGCCGTCATCGTATTGGTCTGGTGGTTGGGACGCATTGCGAAAAAAGCTTTGCGGGAAGAAATGGGCCCGGAACAAGGCCTATCCATGCCAGAATAGGGCTCCGGACTGAGCTGCCTGCTTGTTATGACTCAAGCCTCTCGAAACCGCGAAGCGATTGTCTGCATCTTCGTCAAACCGCCCGAACCAGGCGCGGTGAAGACGCGGCTCATCCCGGAGCTGGGCCCGGAGCGCACCGCGCAACTGGCAGAGGCGTTTCTGGAAGACACCGTCTCGATGGTCCGTCAGCTTGGCTGGGCGGAATGCATTATTGCCGCCACTGCGTTTTTTGAGCGCAGCTATTTTCAGCCGGATGAAGTGTGGCTTCAGTCAGAAGGCGATCTGGGTGAGCGGCTGGAGAAGATCCTGCGGCTGGCGCTCAAGCGCGCTG
>DAHUXF010000109.1 GCA_027307295.1 Acidobacteriaceae bacterium | reverse complement strand
ATCGCCGCCCTCAATTTCCATCATGACAGTCTTTCCCAGCTCTCTGCCCAGGTCGCGGACCGTGCGGCGATACTGCTGGAAAAGCGGCCCCACCGGGACCATGCGAACCTTGGTCACCAGTTCCTGCAACTCCGCCTGCAGCATGTCCGTCATGTTGTGCGCTTCTATCAGGTCTTCAAGGGAGATATGCTCGCGGCTTTCCAGGAGCCGGGCGGCCCTGCCCCTGGCTATGGAGATTTCACCCGTAAGATCCAGCAGACGGTCCAGCTTCTGCACATCTACCCGCAGGGTCCGGGCCGGCTGGGGCGCAGTCACCGGTTTTTTCTCTGCGCTCAAAACTGCTGGCGCTTCGGCCGCGCTTGCTTTGGAAGCATTTTTCTTCCCCTTGGGCTTCGCCTCCCACCGCCCTTTTACCTTTTGCAGCAACTCTTTGGACTTTGCCGTAGGAGCATCTTTGCCGGTTGCAGCAGCAGCCGTAAACTCTCGCAGTACATCGATTGCATCCAGTAAAACATCCGCAATATCCGGAGAGAAGTTCAACTCGCGCGCCCTCATCCGGTCCAACAGATCTTCCAGGGCGTGCGCAAATTCCTGCGCGTGCTGGAGTTCAAAAATTCTGGCGTTACCCTTAAACGTATGCACTACACGGAAAACCGTGTTCATCATCTCGGCATCTTCCGGGTGCGTCTCCAGTTTGAGCAGGGCCTCTTCCATCTGCTCCAGGCCTTCCCCGGTTTCCGTCTGAAAACTCTCCAGCAAAAGCTTGTTATCGATTTCCATCTGTATTACTCACGAACTCGAGCGTTATTTCGCCCGTGGTTGAATCCATGGAAACTTTGCGGGCTTGAGTGCCAAACACATTTTTTTCCACAATGGCGATGGATTCGCGTTCCAGAATCTCTAACGTGATTTCTATGTTCCGGCGGCCAATCTGTCCGATCCGGGAGCCGCCCAGGTTTTCCAGGGCCTGCACCATGCAGGAGCCGCCAAAGATCCTGGCCTGAATATCGCGCCGGTTGCTTCCCAGTGCTCGAAAGCGCGCCAGCAACTCCGCAATGGCCACATCTCCATAACGCGGGCTGGGAGGGGCTTCACCGCGCGTCGGCAGCATGAAATGGCTGGCGCCGCCAATTCCCAGTGCGGGGTCAAATAAAAAGACCCCCGCGCATGACCCCAGAATCATCTTGAGCAAGGCAGGCTGGGTTGCTACGTGACTCTGTCCAGGATGCAGATAGACCTCAGGAAGCGGCACAGACGAAATTCCGGCGCGGCCATTAAATGCGTCCGCCAGGGCTTGCCGGACAACGGTGCTCCGAGCGATCAGCGTTTCTTCATCCATGCACTTGGCTCCTTAAGCAAGGCCCGGCATAAAGCGAGAGAAACTCCAATATCTGCCGGTCTTCCGCATCAAAACCACTGTGTTGCGGCAATAACTGAAAAAAGACCAGTGCGCCGCTGGACTGCTCATCCCGCCACAAGGGGACCAGGGCCGTGATCCCAAGTGGAGCAAGGATCGAATTACCCTTTTTGCCATCGAGAGGAATCCAGGCAGTGCCGGGCGTGATCCGCGGTTCCAGAAACCGCGCATTCTGCAGCAAAGTCTCACACCTTTCCGGCGGCAGGCCTTCCTCGCCCAGAATGTGGACTACCCTGGTTGCAGACTCGATCTCAATCATCGCCAACTGCTCGCACGCCAACAGGTTTGAACATATCTCTACGAGCGCTCCAAATACCCGGGCTTCCCGCAGCGCTGACAACAATGTCTGGCTGACGGCATAAAGCTTGGTCCAGGCCCCCAGATGGCGAGTGCCTTCCAGAGACTGCTGGAGAAATCTTGCCGCGCCGGTTTCAAGCACCTGCGCCACTGCCTTTGGACTGGGATGGGCATGCTTATGCAATGTTGCCTTCCTCTCTCATAACGGGCTTCCCCGGAAGCGACGTGCACTCGTCCGCTTCAGTCCCCAATAGCATGCGCACCATCTCCAACAGTTCAGCCGCATTGATTGGCTTGGTAAGATAGGCGTTGCACCCGCTCTGGTAGCCCATCTCCACATTCATAGGTTCCCCGCGGCTCGTTACCATAACAATGGATACGCCTTTCAAAGGTTCCTGCTTGCGTATCTCACGGCAGGCGGCAAATCCATCCATGTTCGGCATGACCACATCCATCAGGATCAAGTCCGGCTTCTCGGCCAGCGCTGTCCGGACCGCCTCTGCGCCATCACGGGCTGTAACGATCTGGTAAGAGGTATGCTGCTTCAAGACCGTCTCACCCATTAAGAGCGCCGTACTCGAGTCATCTACCAGCAAGACTTTTGTGTTCATCGAAAACTACCTCCTGCAACTGGCGAAGGATTGATTGATCTGCTGCATTTCAACTTCATCGTTTTGCCATCAAGCACGCTTCAGCAACTCAAAAAACCTTCGGCAAAGCCGGTGAACACGCTTGTTGTATCAGAAGCAAATTGTTACGTTGCCCATATAACTATTGACCAATGGGTACCTAAGTCACTCTTACACACCGAATTGGGAAACTGTGTCCAACATTCCGGTTGGCAGTCCCAATATGGAACATAAATGACTTTTATTAAGAAGAGGACTTGTCAGCCAGACACAACCACATCATATTGAGCATTTGATTTAGAAATTAAATGGGAAACTCCGTGGGAAAAAAGGCATTTATATTATTAGTATTTCCTTAAATGACAACTTACGCTGCTTTGCGCAGCGATATGTATCTACACCCCAGCAGCGCAGTGAATGGCTATTTATTGAATTATTATGTTCCCTTGCTGGTTCCGTATTTGAATTTTCTTTCCACCGCCATTTACTTTTTGTACCAGCTCATTGCCAGCTTTATTGTCCACGTCCTGGCGTTGCACTGAGATGCTGCCGGCTTTTGTAGAAGCATCGATCTCAAAAGCTGCCGCTTCCGGCACTTCTATTCGAATACCTCCGGAAGCAGAACTAAGTTGCCAATCCTGATGAGGGACAGCTTTAACATGCAGATCGCCGCTGTCCGTGGTTGCCATTAGAGTACTTCTTGCGCCTCCAACATCAATCCAGCCCCCTCCTTTCCGAACCCTGGCTTCGGCAGGACCGACAACGCGAAGAGTTATGTCACCCTCTCCAGTTTCCGCGACCACTTTGTCAGGCACGCGAGTGCATGAGATATTTCCACGGATAACGCTGGCCTTGACCTGGCCTGAAACAGCTTCAATTTCTACCTCACCGTCTTTCAACTGCACAGACACATTGTTCAACGCGTGAGAAATGTTGACATGACCCATTGTCATATTGGCCTGGATTGGACCATCGACACCCACCATGGTCAGGTTTCCATTGCCTATGGTCGAAATGACTTCAGCGCGGCGTGGGGCTTCAATCCTCAAAGACATATTCGCCAACTCAGCGGCGGCATGATCATATGCATAACTGACCAGGATATGTGCACCGTTTTGCTCAACTGTTACTGAAGGGATCACAGGGTTGGAATCAGGACGTGTCCGTACGGTCTGAGGCCCGGCAGTAATAACAACATGATCCTCACTACCCTGCACAATTGTTATTTCTCCTTTTGGTATATCAACTTCCAGAGTAACCGGGCCATGGACAGCAAGTGTGCGAGCGAACTGGGCCGCTCCTTGTGCATGCAACTGGGAAGCCGTCATGGCGGCCAGACTACATAACACAATTTTAATATATGGCAGAGCTATAGCTTGTAATCCTGATCGTAGTAGTTGAATATTGTTTACCATAGGATTTATATCAGCAATGTTTACTTGATCTTCAAACATTTATTAGAGTTCTTTATTGTTTTAGCAATAGATGATGTATAGGTGTTTCATGGCATTGACGTTGATCTGAATTCCAGAACTGGAACGAGATCGAGTTTATAATTCGCTGCTTTGATTATCAAGTAAGGTTCGCATTGCGGTAGCACTTTCGAACTGCTCCACCAAGGTATAAGGAGTTGCAAGAACGAAAGGAGTTGCGCCAATGCGTCAATATAGCTTGAGAATGCTTGTTGTAGTTTCACTTCTGTGCTTTCCTTCCATCTGGCTTCCAGCACAAAAAGATCCCGGAGTAAGAGGAGGGTTGCCTGTTGCCGGTCAACCAGTTCCGCATCCCCAGCCTCTTCCAGGGTTGCAGGTAAATGATGCAAAGTTGTTTCTGGAAGGGTTGCAAAGAGCTGGAGAATTGGAATCCACTTGCGATAGTTGCGCTACTTCGGCCACAGGCGCGGCATTTCCAGTCACCGGCCAGGGCGAGATCGACCCGATCTTTCCGCAGTTTCACACCAACTCCAATGGGTTGGGCGCGCGCTTTAACGCCGAGCAGTGCCTGCTCTGCCACATGCAGCCGGCGCTGGGCGGCTCTGCCGGATTTATTGTTCCTAATCCGGGTGAACCAACGCCCATGCAACCGGAAAATCCTATGTTCCGGCTAGTGCCAAAACGCTTTGGCAGGCTCAATGTAACGCCTGCGTTTGAAGAGCAATTTGGCCCGGTCCGCGAAGTCCGGTTCAAATTCAATCCAGACGGCAGCCGCGACGGCGGCGTGCACCAGATCTACACTATCCGCGGCGACATTACTGACCCCACGATTCCTAATTGCGCCATCACGCAGCCGGATTTTGCCGCGGAAGCAGCCAAAAACAATCTGGCATTCCGCATTCCGCTGCAAATGTTCGGCCTGGGACTGATTGATTCCATCCAGGACCGCGAGATCCTGGCCCATCATGCGGCCACAGCGCAATTGCGCGCCGAGCTTGGCATCACCGGCCATCCCAACCGCAGTCCGAATGACGGGACCATTTCACGGTTTGGCTGGAAGGCGCAGAACAAATCAGTGCAGATGTTTGTGGCTGAGGCCTACAACGTGGAACAGGGTGTGGATAACGATCTTTTCCCGCAAGCAATGGAAGAAGACCCCGCCTGCAACGGAACGGACAAGCCCCACCCTAATGACAGCGTCCGCATTGACACAGACGATCTGCGAGGCCAGGGGTTTGACAATCCTTTGCACGTCATGGCTGACTGGGTAGTCTTCGCGTTCTTCTCCCGCTTCATTGACGTGCCGCACCCGGTGGACAATCCATCCCCGAGCGCGCAACACGGGCGGACCCTCTTTAATGATGTTGGCTGTTCACTTTGCCATACTCCTGCCATGCAGACATTCGCCAACAACGCGGAACCGGCCCTGGCAGACAAAACCGCAAACTTGTTTTCTGATTTGCTGGTCCATCACATGGGTGCAGGACTGGCGGACAACATTATTCAAGGCAATGCCGGCCCGGACGAATTCCGCACCACTCCGCTATGGGGGATAGGAACAAGGATCTTCTTCCTGCATGACGGACGCACGCAAGACCTGCTGAAGGCGATTCAAGCGCATGCTTCGCCGGCCAGTCCGCCTGATCCAAGAACGAAAACACCAGCGTATCCCGCGTCTGAGGCGAATGCTGTGATTGAACGCTTCCAGAGGCTTTCTGTTCCAGACAAGCAGGCAATTCTGGATTTTCTGCGCTCACTGTAATCTCCTGTAAGACTTTGAGCAATCCCTTGGGAGCAATCCCGGGGGATTGCTCAGTTTTTGAATCTGCTCTACACCACTTTCTGGAGCAGCTCCAGAGTGAGCTGATTCATGCGGACGGGATCGGCAATCTCTGATCCTTCTGCCAACAGGGCCAACTCAAACAAGAGTTCTATCCAGTCGCCTACTGCCGGGTCTTCAGCATTGGCCTGGTAACGTTCGTACAGGCGCGCAATGACCGGATGGTCCCATTTGAGTTCCATAATGCGCCGCTGTTTTGGACCGCCACCTTTTCCTTTTTGCAGCAGCCGCTCCAGGTGGGGACTGTATTCATGCTCTTCTGTCACCAGGCACGCGGGAGAATCAACCAGGCGAGTGGACAGCCGTATCTGCTTGACATACTGGTCCAGTTTTTTCTGGCAGGCTTGCAGGAAGGCCGCATATTGTCCTTCTTTTTCCTTGACCTGCTCTTCCATCTGCTTCTTTTCTTCTTCCGTCCCCAGATGAATGGTCCCCTTGGTGACCGATTTCAGGCGCTTGCCTTCAACTTCATAGAGAGACTGGACCAGTAATTCATCCACTGGATCGCTGAGGAAGAGCACTTCATATCCTTTTTGCCTGGGAGCTTCCAGATGCGGAGAATTTTCAATGACCTTGCGCGATTCTCCGGTCAGGTACAGCACTTCTGTTTGCTCCGGCTTCATTCTTTCCGCATAGGCCCGCAAGGTTGTGAGCTCTTTGGGATCATGCGAAGATTCGAACAGAAGCAGGGGCAGGAGCTTCTCTTTATTTTCATGGTCTGAACCGACTCCCTCCTTCAATGCCTTGCCGAACTGTTCCCAGAACTTCAGGTACTTCTCCGGTTCCTTCTCCTTCATTTCGGCGAGCGCGTCCAGAACTTTGCGCGTCAGCCATTTGCGAATCTGAGTAATGTGGCGGTCCTGCTGCAGCCGTTGCCGGGAGATATTGAGCGGCAAGTCTGTAGAATCAACCACGCCGCGAATGAAGCGCAGATACCTGGGGAGCAGGTCCTCGCATTTTTCCATCACCATCACGCGCCGGGCATAAAGCCGGAGTCCGGCTTCCGAGCCATGGTAAAAGAGGTCAAAAGGAGCTTGTGCGGGGACAAAAAGCAGGGCTTCGTACTCGACCGTGCCCTCGGCCTTGAGCGGCAACACTTTGAGCGGTTCGGTCCAGTCATTGGAGAGATGTTTGTAGAACTCGTTGTAATCGCTTTCGCTGACCTCGGAGCGGCTGCGCGTCCAGATCGGCTTCATGGAGTTCAGCGTCTTGGTTTCGATCTTGATTTCCTGGGCCTTGTCCTCCGTTTCTCCCGGCTGCTGCGCCGGGCCTTCATAGATGATGGGATAGGCAATAAAGTCAGAGTACCTGTGGATGATGCTTGCCAGCTTCCACCGGTCTGTATAGTCTTCAATTCCATTGTCAGCGTCCGGACTCTTCAGGTGAAGAGTAATTTCAGTCCCACAGCCTGCCTTCTCCGCATCAGATAGTGTGTAAGAGCCATCGCCGGTAGATTCCCAGCGGGTCGCGCTGGATTCACCTGCGCGCCGCGTCAACATGCTTACTTTGTCCGCCACCATGAATGCGGAATAAAATCCAACGCCAAATTGTCCAATCAACTCCGCGAAAGCCGACGCTGACTGTGATTCTTGAATGCGCTTGCGCAGCTCCTGTGTTCCAGAGCGCGCAATCGTCCCGATGTTATTGATAAGCTCCTGTCGGCCCATGCCAATCCCGGTGTCGATAATGGTCAGCGTGCGCGCACCGGCGTCCGGCTTCAGACGGATTTCATATTTATGGCCGCTCTCCACCAGTTCCGGATGAGTCAGCGCCTCAAATCGCAGTCTGTCCAGGGCGTCAGAAGCGTTGGAAACCAGCTCGCGCAGAAATATCTCTCCTTGTGTATAGAGAGAATGGATCATCAGATGAAGGAGCTGCCTGGTTTCAGCTTGAAATTGATAAGACTCAACCGGTGGGACTGTCGCCATAATTTTCTCCTGAGGATTATGCTTTATAACCGTCCTTTGGTTTGGTGGCAGGCAATCATTATAAAAAAACGAGAGGGCTGTTCCAAAAAAATCTTTGCGGCAGACAATGACAATTTCAAAACTTTTTCAAATCATTCCTCATGTATTCCGGCTTGTAGAGTAACTGTCGCAACTGATGCCCTTTGCCTTCAACCACCAGTGCTGACTTATACCCGGCCGGCACATCAATGTCATACATACTCCAGCGCGATACTTCGCCCGGATCAGTTTCCACGCGCAGGAGCTCTGCTGGCACTCCCGGTCCAAAGGCAACTACAAAACTGTCCAGAGGAATCGAGAGCCCTTCTCCTAATGCTTTGATATAGGCTTCCTTTCGCGTCCAGCAGGAGAAAAAGGCTTCTGCACGCTGTTGGGAAGGCAGTCCCTGCAGATGCCTCACTTCCGCGGAAGAAAAGAAGCGCTCCGCGATTTCTTCCGTCACAAATTCAAAATTGACCCACTCTATATCCAATCCCAGGATTTGCCCCTGCGTTACACCCAGGAGAGCAGTGTCCGACGAATGCGACAGGTTAAATTTTATTTCGTGTTTCCTGAATCCATCTGCCAGTTCCGGCTTGCCCTTGGGGCCATAAGAAAATACCAGCTCTTGTGCCGTGCAACCGGCATAGTCTGCAAGGATTTGCCGCATGGCCGAACGGGCCAGAATAAAACGGTTCCTGTGCTCGTCAAAATAG
>DAHUXF010000108.1 GCA_027307295.1 Acidobacteriaceae bacterium | reverse complement strand
TGCATAAATTGCCGCCGCCGCGCCTTCACCCGGAGAGTCAGCATTCAGGACAGGCAATTCCAGCACCACCAGAGTGCCCAAGCCGTCACGGCTTTGTACGGTCATCTTTCCTTCATCGCCAAATAGAACGTGCAGCCGCTCAGCAACATTGAGCATGCCAATGCCCCGGCCTGATCCCATTTGCTCCGCCGCAATTGCCGGAGGCGCGCTCATCCCCACGCCATCGTCTTCTACATGGATAATCAGCTTGCCTTCCTGGAGGCGGCTGCGCAATGTAATGCTGCCTCCATCCACCTTGGGTGAAAGTCCATGCTTGATGCTGTTTTCCACCAGCGGTTGCAGGAGAATTGCGGGGATAACAATGTCCAGTGTTTCCGGATCAAGGTGCTTATAGACACGCAGCTTGTCCCGGCCAAAGCGCACGACTTCAATGTCCAGGTAGTCATCCACGAACTCAATTTCGTCGCGCAATTGCACAAATTCATCATGCTTGCCCAGCAACCGGCGCAGGATCTTGGAGAGCTTTACGATCACCTCTCGCGCGCGGTCAGGATCGAAGCGTACCAGCGAAGAGACAGAGTTCAGCGTATTGAACAGGAAGTGTGGATTGATCTGGCTCTGGAGCGCATCTAACCGCGCTTCCAGCAGCAGGCGTTCCTGCTCTTCCAGCTTCATCTCAATGCGCGTGAGGTTCCATATCTTGATAGGAATAGCGATGGTGGCAACGGCTGTGGCAAAGACCGCCAGCAGCGCCACGGGCGTGGGCAAGTAGAGCGTCCAGAGCCATTTGGGCACTGCCCATTGCAGTTCCAGCCGCGCTGCCATCAGCGCAATAATCATCAGGAAGAATGCGGTTTGCCAGTCAATGCGGGGATGGCGCAGATTACGCCTGACCCAGCGGTATACGCTCAGATCGATGAAAGGCGAGAACGTCCAGATTTCTTCTTCATTGCGGCAGAAATGCCGCAGTGATCCGGCCAGGATTCCAGCACCAGCGTTTACCGGCAGCGTCAGCCATTCGCCATGAAACATGGCCGGAATTGCCATCAGGGCGCCACCCAGGGTCCCGGCCACACGCCCGCCCAGCACACCTACAAGAATTGCTGCTTCAAATCCCAGATCAGCGCACTGAAAGTTTTTTACGCGGAAGCGGAAGTACACGCCCAGGGCAAAAGGTATACAGGTAAAAAGGACGAAGAGAATATTTTTTCCACGGGAGCGCCGCCGCGAAAACAACAGCTTCTTGAATTCATGGGACCGTCCCAGGGCGCTGGCCACGGCAGTGGCTACGCCCATTTTGAGCAGAAGCTGTATGAGTAAGAATTCCAGGTCCACAGCCCTATTTTTTCACGGATTGCGCAGGAGTGCCGAAAGTTTCAGCATGGTCCGCGTAGGAAGGCTTTTCGGCGGCAAACCGGTTTGGCGAAAAAGTGGCAATATCCATGGCTGGCGTCTTTCCGGCTGCCAGGTACGCCATGATCTTCGCCGTAATAGGCGCCAGCAGGATTCCATTTCTAAAGTGTCCGCTGGCGACAAAAACGTTTCTTTTCCCAGTCATGACGATGATTGGCAGTGAGTCGGGCGTCCCTGGACGAAGTCCGGCCCAACGCTCAATAATGGTTGCCGAGGCCAGCTCCGGCAGATATTTTGTGCCGGCGGTCAGCAGGCCATGGATAGCGGAATCGTCCACGGTCTTGTCATAACCCACATCTTCCACGGTTGCGCCGATCAGGATTTTCCCTGAGCTTCGCGGCACAATATAAACGTCTGGAGCGCGCATCACATGTTGCAGCAATCTGGCGCGTTGGGGTTGCACATAGAACATCTGGCCTTTGCGTGGACGCACAGGCGCGCCTGACCATGCCCCCTGGCAGTTGATGACTGCGCGTGCCGAAAATGTTTCTCGATCGGTCCGCACTTCAGGATTTGCGTTCTGTATGCTTATGGCGCGCACCTCGGAATTTCCGTATATCTCAACGCCACTCTTTTGCGCGGCGGTCAAGGCTGCGCGCATCAGCAATCTGGGATCAACACTATTTTCCTGCACAAAGAATGAGGGGTGTCCGGGGCTGACAAGGGCGGGCTCCCGATGGTGCAATTGCGCAGAGGAGAGTGGTTGATATTCCGGCGGACCATCTGCCGTCTCAAGAAATGCAATTGTGCCCTGACGGCGGAAATCGACTTCCATGCCAGCCAGAGATTCCAGCTTTTCCACGTATTCAGGAAAGAGTTGCGCGCTGGCAGACGCGATTGTGCGTAGGGCTGCGGGCGTGTCAGGATCGGCGGGAGCCAGCATGCCTGCGGCTGCGGAAGAAGACTCGCCTCCTGGCTCTCCCCGTTCCATGACCAGCACGCTGGCTCCGCGCTGGCGCAGTTCCAGCGCCAGAGAAACGCCAATAATCCCCGCACCCGTGATGATAATGTCCCAGGACTTCACATCTGTATTGTAAAAGGTGGGCGTTACTGTTTGCTGACGTGCGTCTGGGCCGTCTGTTTGCCGGACTGTGGCTGATCACTTTCAACCAACCGGGAAAACACTACCAGGCGCTTGGGCGCGGGCCCAATATAGTAAGTTGGATAACAGGTGATGAGGGTCAGTTGGGCGTCACTGGTTGGCTTGATGACGCTGATGTCCTCTGGCATCACTATTTTTTTTCCGGTGACGGCGAAAGTGAAAGTCCGGACGCCACGCCGCACCTGTATCTGGTCACCCCGGTTCAGTTCATAAATATGGCGGAAGAAAGTATCACGATGCGCCGTGATGACTGCGTTGCCAATCTCGCCGGGCATCGCGGTCTGCTTCATGTGTCCGGGAGCGGCTGAAAGTTCTCTGCGCGATACGCCTTCCACCACAATGGCATCCATGTTGATCTTGGGGACAACGATTCTGGTTAGCATCTGGTCTTCGCGTATCGGAGGCTGGCTGCTTACCTTTGCGGCCAGGGTTCGCGACTGCTGTTCCCATTCCGCTTCCAGCCTCTTCTGGCTCTGATACATCTCCCAGTATTGGCCCGCAACATACAGCAAAAGAACGCTCCCAACCACCAGCAGCACTGAGGAAATGCCTTTGCGGGCGCCATAAGCCCGCAGCCTGTTTATCTGGCGACCTATTTGTTCGCTATTTGTTTGCCACAGTGATTTCATGCTCTTTCATTAGATGCAGAAAGCAGAGCACTTGCAGGCCGTATTGCGGTTCCTGATAGGAACCGGAGCTAACTGGTAACCAAGAGGCCAATAGACCTTGAGTAAATTGACAGTCCACCAGTTCTGCTCAACAATGTTTGGACTTCGTCTAACACCGTTTTAATGGAGATAACTCAATGTCTGATCCGCAGAATGACGGCGGGAACCAGGTTGTACGTAACATTCTCATGGGCGTTGCGCTGGTGTATGTCATCGGTTCCGTCTTTTTCATGGTACAGGCGCAAAACCGCCTCAATGATATGGAAAAACGACAGACTGCGGCCCAGGAAGAAATCGTTAAGAAGATGAATGATTCCAATGGCCAGCTGCGGGCCTCCCTCAATGTCCTGGCGGACCGGGCCGGCATGAACCATAAAGAACTGAGCAAGAAGGCCAGCGACATCCTGGCCAAAGAACGTGAAACCGAGTCCCGCCTGAAGGCCGATGAAGAATCCACCAAGCAGCAGATTGGCGCGGTGACTTCAGAAGTGAATGGAGTCAAGGGCGAAGTTGGCAAGGTAAGCGCTGACGTTACGGATACAAAGAACGACCTTGCAACCACCAAGACCAAGCTGGAGCACGCGATTGGCGACCTCAATAAGCACAGCGAATGGATTGCCACCACGCACGATGAACTGGAAGTGCTTAAACATCGCGGCGACCGTGACTACTTTGAGTTCACGTTGAGGAAAGACAAAGATCCCACGCGGCTCTCCATCATTAGTCTCCAGCTAAAGAAAACCGATCCCAAGAAGAGCAAATTTACGTTGTACGTGCTGGCCGAGGACAAGAAAATAGAGAAGAAAGACCGCAGCATCAACGAGCCCTTGCAGTTTTATTCCGGCCGCGAGCGCGCATTGTTTGAAGTAGTCGTCAACAGCGTGGACAAGAACACGGTCACCGGCTATCTTTCCACTCCCAAGAATGTTGCGCAATCGCAGATGCCGAGCCACACAGCCACCTCACAGTAATTCAGCGGAGCTGCTTTTCAAAAAGGCGCGGGGATGTCCGTGCCTTTTTGTTTTTCCTGATCGCCAATCGTGCGCCTGCATGAATCAGATACACTGGCATATTCATGCCTTCAGATTCCCAGGTGAATATATCGTCCAGCCGCGCTCAACTGCTGGGCTATATCTGCCTGTGTTTGATCTGGGGAAGCACATGGCTGGCCATTCGCATTGTGGTGCATGACGTTCCGCCCTTGCGCGCCGCTGCTTTGCGTTTTCTATTTGCCGGCGCAGCCCTGTTGATGATTGCCTTCCTGCAAAAACGGCGCTGGCCCAGTGGTCCGGCGCAATGGAACACAATTTTTGTTCTCAGCTTTACCATCATGGCGCTGCCCTATGGGTTGCTCTTTTGGGCGGAGCAGCATGTCACGTCGTCAATGACAGCGGTGTTGTATTCGGCTATGCCATTAGCTGTGGCGTTGCTCACCCCGGTCATGACGCACCACAAAGTGCCGCGCCGCGCTGTGTATGCCATGGTGGTTGCATTCGGCGGCATGCTTACACTTTTCTATGCTGACCCAAGCAACAGCCCGCGCGCTCTATTGGGTGGGATTGCTGTGCTGTGCTCCATGGCCCTGAGCGCATGGTCCGTGGTATATGCCAAGCAGCGATTGCGGGAAGTTGATTCCGTGGTGGCCACCGGTCTGCAACTTCTGCTGGGTTCGGTTGCGTTATTTTGGGGGACATGGGCGCTGGAAGCGCACCGGCCTGCCCTATGGACAAAGCAGGCTCTGGTGGCAATGGCCTTCCTTACGGTCTTTGGATCGGCGGCAGCTTTTGTTATTTATTATTGGCTGTTAAAGAAGCTCCAGCCATACCAGCTTTCAACCATCAGCTTGATCGTGCCTTTAATTGCGCTTACGGAAGGGCTGCTGGCCGGCGAGCGTGTACCGTTGCTGATGATTGTGGCGGTAATCGTTGTTCTGGCTTCTGTGCGTTCTGTGTTGCGGGCAGAGGCGGAAAAAGATCCCGATGGAAGCAGCATGTTGTTGTTGAAGGACCGGGCCCAATGACACTTGTGGCCCTGGTGATATTGGTGCTGATCGGCATTTGTGCCGGTCTTTTTGGCGCGCTGGCCGGCGTTGGTGGCGGCATTATTGTAACGCCTCTGCTGGCCATCTATTTTGGATTGCCGATGCATCAGGCGATTGGCGTGACGTTGCTCTGCGTGATTGCCACATCCACTGCAACATCGTCGCAATATGTGGAGCATCATGTCACTGACGTTCGTCTCGGCATGACCCTGGAACTGGCCACCACCACAGGCGCACTTCTGGCCGCTCTGGTCGCCAGCCGAATCGACCGCCGGACGTTGGCGATCCTGTTTGCCTGCTTTCTTCTTTATAGTTCGGGATCCATGGTCCGGAAAGCGTGGACTTCGCGCCATGAAGAGAGGGAAGAAGTTATTCCTGATTACACGCCGCAAAAATATCCGCTGGGATTGCTCGCCTCATTCGTCGCCGGAGGATTTTCCGGACTGCTGGGAATTGGCGGTGGTCCCATTAAAGTTCCGGTGATGTATCTTTTTATGAAGGTCCCGCTGCGCGTGGCCGCTGCCACCAGCAATTTTATGATTGGTGTAACGGCCGCTACCAGCGCTTATATTTATTGGGGACGCGGCGACGTGCGCGTTAATATTGCCGCGCCGCTGGTGGCCGGAGTATTTGCCGGATCGCTTGCCGGCACGCGCATTGCGCCCAAAGTACGCACCTTCTATATCCTCATGCTGCTGGTAGGTGTTACCGGCTGGCTTTCTGTGCAGATGATTTACAAGCTGCTAACCGGAGGCTTTCGATGAGCCGCCGTGACGATGCCGCTGACCGGGTTTTATCGCTCACCTTAAAAGCCGGAGCCTATACGGCATTTGGACTGATTGTCCTTGGCTTGTTTTTGCAGCGCATCAAAGGCCTCAGCTTCTCTACCGCCGGTCTTATGGTGCTGTTGGCGACACCCGTTATAAGGATCGCGGTTGCGGGCGTACAGTTCCTGCGCGAACATGATCTTAAATATGCTTTGGTTTCATTGGGCGTATTGGCAATCGTGGTATTGGCGTACGTGCTGGGAATTCAGACCTGAAAGGGCTGTCCATGTTCGGCCCTTCTCTTCTGGCGCTTTGCTTTTTATGAATCTTGCTTTCCAGATTTTTGTTAGTCTTGTGCGTTCCAGATTTACCTGAAGCGGTTCACCCGGAGGGAAGATGAAAACTTTATTGCTCGTGGCAGTGCTTGTCCTGGCCGGAAGCTCTGCTGTGCCGCGGTCCATGCCTACGGTCTCCACCTTCTCTATTGTTGCCATTGATCCGCAAACGGGTGAGATGGGCGTGGCCGTGGCTTCGCGTTATTTTTCTGTTGGGTCGGTGGTGCCCTGGGCCATGGCAGATGTTGGAGCGGTAGCGACGCAGGCCAACGTTAATGTCGGCTACGGCCAGCAGGCGCTTGATCTGCTGCGCCAGGGGCTTACTGCTCCTGAGGTCCTGAAAAAAATTCTGGCTGAAGACAAATTTGAAGGGAAAGATGGACGTCAGGTGGCCATTGTGGACGCAAAGGGCAACATCGCCGCTTACACGGGGCCGAAAGCGCCCACGTGGGCCGGTGACCGCCAGGGTAAAACGTGGTCAGCGCAGGGAAACATTCTTGTGGGACCCCAGGTGCCGGAAGCCATGGGGAAGGCCTTTGACGCCACGTCCGGCGAGCTTGCGGAAAAACTCTTTGCTGCGCTGAAGGCGGGGGACGCCGTGGGAGGTGATTCTCGCGGACGTCAATCGGCTTCCATCCTCATTGTGAGAAAGCAGGGTGGACGCAATATCAATAATGATCGTTACGTTTATATCAATGTTGACGACAATCCCGATCCTTTCACGGAACTGCGCCGTCTCCTGAGCCTGAATCTGGCTTATAACTATGCCAATCAGATGTACACGGCGTTTGCCGCGCACGATTTAGTCAAAGCGAAAACAGCCGCACAGAGATCCGTGGAATACGCGCCTAAAGGATTTAATTTCCATCTGCAACTGGGCTTCCTGCAATATGCCACCGGGGACAAGGCTGCGGCGTTGCAGGAATTTGCCAAGGCACGGGAGCTTGATCCTGCGCATTTTCCTGCGGGATGGAAGGAAGAAGTTAAATCGGATGAATTTAAGGCCATGTCTGCCGATACAGAATTTCTGCAGAAATTGTTTCCTGACGGAGTGCCGCAATAAATAAGGACAACATGAGCAACGGCAGGGCAGAACAATCAACGAAAGCACCTGAACTCACCGGCGGGCCGACTGGCCCCAGCCTGCGGGGCCGCATCGTCACCAGGATTGTTAGATTGGTGGTCAAGAGATGGCCTCGGGGTGATCGACAGGCAATGGTGCGGCGCGCGCGCCGCGTATTCGGACGGCCAAACTGGATGACCGCGCTTGCTTCCAAGGGCGTGACCTATGAGGAGGTGCAGGGCACTGGTGTGCGCGGCGAATGGGCGCTCCCGGACGACTATCAGTTTGCGGACAAGGTCCTGCTCTACCTGCATGGCGGCGGATATGTGAGTTGTACGCCGCAAACGCACCGCCCCATCACTGCGGCATTGGCGCGGATGCTGCGCCGGCGGGTCTTTGTGCCAGACTATCGTCTGGCGCCTGAAGCTCCTTTTCCTGCCGCCGTGGATGATGCCACGCGCGCGTATCTGTGGCTTTTGGAACTGGGCCTCAAGCCACGGAACATCGCCCTGGCGGGTGACTCAGCCGGTGGAGGCCTGTTGCTTGCCACCATGTTGCGTCTTAAATCAAAGCAGCAGCCTTTGCCCGCTTGCGCAGCCTGTCTTTCTCCCTGGGTGGACCTTACGGGGACTTATACGGCCAGCAATACGGACTCATGCGCCATGTTCCGGCCAGAAGATGGTACAGAGTTTGCTGCCGTGTACCTGAACGGCGCATCAGCGGAGACTCCGGAAGCCTCGCCTCTTTTGGGCGACCTTCACTCATTTCCACCGCTGCTGATTCAGGTGAGCAGCACAGAGATGTTGTTCGATGATGCAAATCGCCTGCATGAAAAGGCTATCCAGAGTGGAGTTGAAAGCAGATTGCATGTCTATCCCCGGCTGGCGCATGTGTGGCAGATCTTTCCTGGCCTGGTCC
>DAHUXF010000107.1 GCA_027307295.1 Acidobacteriaceae bacterium | reverse complement strand
CTGGCCATCGAGCAGGATCATGCCACCGTGGCCGTCGAGGCGGGTGAGCAGATAGTCCATGGCGCGGATGGCGGTGCTCTGCGGCGGCTCGCCGCGCGCCACCTGGTCGCAGGCCCACTTGCCCAGCACCAGCTTCATGATGGGCTCGCCCCATCCTGTACACGATCCTGCAGCGCTCAGATTGTCCGCATAGCAGCCGCAGCCGATCAGGGATGAATCGCCCACGCGTCCAGGCGCTTTGTTCAGCGTGCCGCCGGTTGAAGTGCCCGCAGCCAGGTTGCCGCCTGCATCCAGCGCAACGCATCCGACCGTATCATGGCTGGAGAGCGGGCCGGCAAAGGTAAGATCAGGCTGTCCGGCAGCTTCTTTTTCCTGCGCTTCTTTCAGGCGCTTGATCTCGCGCTCAATCACCAGCTCTTCATTCTCGCAGAGCGGCATGCCGTGTTCCTGAGCAAAACGCTCTGCGCCTTCGGCAACAAAATAAACGTGCGGACTTTTCTCCAGGACCAGGCGGGAAGCGCGAATGGGATTGCGGATGCGCTCTACGCAACCTACGCCGCCAGCGCGCAGTGTAGCGCCATCCATCATCAGGGCGTCCAGTTGCACGCGGCCATCACGGGTGAGAAAGCTGCCGCGTCCAGCGTCAAATGTCTCGTCGTCTTCCATGGATACAATGGCGGCTTCAACAGCATCCAGTGCATTGCCACCGCCTTCAAGAACATGCCAGCCCTTGGCCAGGGCCTTCTGTACACCGCGAGTATGGGCTTCAACCATGTCGTCTGGGATGGCCCAGGCTCCGCCATGGACCACAAGAACAGGAAGTTGTCTCAATAGATTGGCCTCTTTGTTGCTGAATAATCTTAACAGAGGCCCGCCTAGCAAAATGACACTCATGATCGCGCACAACTGTTTCTTCTCTCAGACGCGGAATCTAATACAAAGCAGTTAAAATGGTGCCAGGAGATCAATGATGAAAAAACGCCAACTGGGCAAATCGGGCATTGAGGTGGCACCGCTGATGTTGGGCGGCAATGTGTTTGGCTGGACAGCGGATGAGCCAACATCGTTCAAGATTCTGGACGCATTTGTAGCGGCGGGGATGGATTTTATTGACACCGCTGACACCTACTCAACGTGGGTCCCGGGGCACAAGGGTGGCGAGAGTGAAACCATCATTGGCAACTGGCTGAAGAGCCGTGGACAACGCAGCAAAGTGGTGATTGCCACCAAAGTGGGCGCGGAGATTCCCGGAGAAGGCAAAGGCCTGTCACGGACTTGGATGATGCGGCAGGTTGAAGGCTCTCTGAAGCGGCTGCAAACGGACCACATTGATCTGTACCAGTCACACCGCGATGATGCGAACACGCCGATGGATGAGACGCTTGAGGTATACGCGCAACTGATTCAACAGGGCAAAGTGCGGGCCATTGGCTGCTCCAACTTTAAAGCAGAAAGAATTCAGGAAGCATTGGCCGTAAGCCGCAAGCACGGCTGGCCGCGCTATGAAAGCCTGTAACCGCATTACAACCTGTATGAGCGCGAGGTCTATGAAACCACTCTGGAGCCTACTATCCTGCGGGAAAAGCTGGGTGTAATTCCGTACTATTCGCTGGCCAGCGGATTTCTTACAGGAAAGTATCGTTCCCAGGAAGATTTGAGTAAGAGTCCCAGAGGACAAGCGGTCAAGAAATATCTGAACGATCGTGGCTTCGCCATTTTGCAGGCTCTTGATCAAGTTGCAGAGCGGCGTCAGACCAAGCCAGGGCAGGCGGCATTGGCGTGGCTCATGGCACGGCCTGGCATTACTGCGCCGATTGCCAGCGCCACGAGTGTGGAGCAAATGCATGAACTGGTGGCAGCAACGGAGCTGGTTTTGAGCGAGGGCGACATTGATCTGCTGAACCGGGCCAGTGCATATGAGCAACCGAAAACGCAGATTGCGTAAGTAACAGTTGAGAATTGCTGCAACGGACAAACGCTGATGCACGATTTCTTCTTCTACAAATGAAATAGAGATCGAGTGAGATGCGAATTCGCCTTCAGCCTTTTAAAAAGATAAAACACACATGGCGCGCAACGGCTGTCCGTTGCGTGTTTGTGTTTTAGCCCTGAAGACAAGAACAGCATGAAGAACTAGAATCGATAAAGCTGATGGAAATTACTACACATGCCGGAGTGCTCAGCTTTGAAGATGCCTATGAAACAGTCAGGGCATACTGCGGGCAGAAATCTAAACAATTACGAATGCGTTCTGAAGAGGTGCCATTGCTGGCGGCGCTGGGACGGGTCCTGGCGGAGCCGGTTATCGCAGACCGTGATTTTCCTCCGTTTCCAAGAGCTACGCGAGATGGTTATGCCGTGCGCTCACAAGACCTGGAAAATGGTCCGGCAACGTTGCGGGTGGTTGGGCAGGTGAGGGCCGGCGACAGTTACGATTTGCCGGTGGCCGCAGGCGAAGCCGTGGAGATCATGACAGGAGCTGCTGTCCCGCCGGGCGCGGACGCGGTGGTGATGGTGGAATATACGGTCCGCAAAACAGCGAAACACGAAATAGGACGGGCTGGCGGAGAGGCTCAACCAGGGGATGCGGGGAATGCCGACGATATTATCGGCATTGAAGAACGAAAAAATAGGGCAGTGGCTACCACGGTGGCTGAAGAACTGATTGACATTCAGAGAAGGACAAGCGCAGGTGAAAACGTTGTTCCTGCTGGAGCTGAAGCCAAGGCCGGACAGGAGCTACTGTCGCGCGGATTAAGGTTGGGACCGGCGCAGCTTGCATTAGCGGCGTCAGCGGGAAAAGCCAGCCTCAATGTATATCGCAAACCGCGCGTGGCGATTCTCTCCACCGGTGACGAATTGGTAGACGTAGCGGAGAAGCCCGGCCCCAACCAGATTCGCAACAGCAACAGCTATTCTCTGGCCGCCGAAGTTGCCGCATGCGGCGGTGAACCAGTGCAGCTGCCCATAGCTCCAGACGAAGCGGGAAAACTGGCCGAGTTGATCCAGGAAGGGTTGAAGGCTGACCTGTTGCTGCTTTCCGGAGGCGTCTCCATGGGCAAATTTGACCTGGTGGAGCAGGCGCTGACGGATTTAGGAGCGACATTCTTTTTCACCGGCGCGCTCATTCAACCCGGACGGCCTGTTGTGTTTGGCGAGACTGGAACGGTCCCGTTTTTTGGTTTGCCTGGGAACCCCGTCTCAGTGATGGTGACCTTTGAATTGTTTGCCCGGCAAGTGTTGGAGACGCTGAGCGGAAGTGGACCGGCCACGTTGAAATCAGCCAAAGGACGCCTCATGAAAGAATTCAGAACCAAAACTGGGCTGACCAGGTTTTTACCTGCCCGGATTACGGGCGGGTTACATGATCCTGAAGTTCACGTGGTGCCATGGCAGGGATCGGGCGACATGCTGGCTGCGGCGCAGGCCAACTGTTATCTGGTGGTGCCTCCAGACCGTGAGAGCCTGGCCGAAGGCGAGATGGTGACGGTGGTAATCCATTGAGCGGGCGGGGCTTTGATTATTGTGATGAAAAGATTATTGTGATGAAACTGGCAAGAATAATCGCTCACCAATGAACATGGGCAAGAAGAAGTCAATTCGTCCGTCCGCCAATGGGAACGCCCAAAGCAAGGGAAAACTCTCGCATTACGATGCAAGCGGACGCGCCCGGATGGTGGATGTTTCCGGAAAAGAAGTGGGCCGTCGAGAGGCAGAGGCTTCGGCATTTGTTGAAATGTCTGCTGAGGTATTGAGTGCACTTCCGCAAAACCCAAAAGGGAACCCGCTGGAAGTGGCCAGATTTGCCGGGATTTCCGCAGCCAAACGCACGAGCGAGTTGATACCAATGTGCCATCCTTTGCCCCTCAGCTACATTGATGTGACCACTGAGGTGTGCGAGAATGGCGTTCAGGTCAACGCTCAAGCCGCCACCAGCGCCCAGACTGGCGTCGAGATGGAAGCTCTCACCGCAGCCGCCGTGGCCGCACTGACCATCTATGACATGTGCAAGGCCCTGGACAAAGGTATCGTGATCCGCGATGTGCTTCTGGAGCGCAAGTCAGGCGGAAAAAGTGGTGATTACCGGCGTAAGCATCCACTGACTCCCGGAAAGAAATAGGTTTCATGCCGAGCAATATCAAGGTGCTTCTGGTTGACGACAATCCCATGGTTCTGGAGATGTTGCGGCAGGCCCTTGCCCAGTTTTCCACCGTGCAGCCCCTGAATGACGGGGCCGATGCGCTGCTCAAAGCCATTGAAGATAAGCCCGACCTGATCATTACTGATTTCGCCATGAACGGCATGGACGGCCGCCAACTCCTCCAGAAGATCAAAAGCCGCAGCGCCAGCGCAAGCATTCCTGTGATGCTGATGGCCAGCAAAACCGACATCAATGAAAAGCTCAAAGCTGTGCAGGACACTGTAGAAGATTTTATTGAGAAGCCCTTCTTTCTGAAGGAAGCCGCTGCCAAGATCAAAAAAGTAGTGGACAAAATTTCACTGGAGAAGATGGCGCGTGAAGCGCCGGGAGAATCCGTGCTGCGCGGCAATCTGGCCCAGATGAATGTGCTTGATTTGTTGCAGTCTCTGGATATGGGCCGCAAGACATGCGCGCTCACTCTGGCCAATAATGGCGACACGTGCAGGATGTACTTTACCGAAGGACAAATCAATCACGCTCTATACGGTGATTTGCACGGTGACGCCGCTGTTTACAAGGTACTTACCTGGACGGCGGGAAGTTTTGAAATTGATTTTGCCGGCAGCAGCAGCGAACAAACCACTACTCAGTCCACACAAGGGCTTCTGCTGGAAGGACTGCGGCTGCTGGATGAAGGCAATCGCGACAGTGAAGAGAACGTGCTGGAAGCCTAAAGCCAAGCGAACCCCGCATCGTCAATGACCGCCGATATAAAGTCCGCTGCGTTAACGACCTCCAACCGCAAATCAAAGACCGCGGCCGTGTTGACCATCAGCGATTCCTCGTTTGTGGGCGTGCGCGAAGATGCTTCCGGCCCGGCCGTGGTTCGCGAGCTGGAAGCTGCCGGTTTCACCGTGCTGCATCGATCGATCCTGCCGGATGAAAGAGATACAATCACGGCCCGGCTGATTGAGTGTTGTGAAATTGTGCGGCTCGTGGTGACGACCGGAGGGACCGGCATCGCCGTGCGCGATGTCACTCCGGAAGCTACATTGGCTGTCCTGGAGCGGCGGATCGAAGGGATAGAGCAGAAGATGCGGCTGGAAGGCACAAAGAAGACACAGTTTGCGGTGTTGAGCCGCGGCGTTTGTGGAATCCGCGGGAAAACACTGCTGCTCAATGTTCCTGGAAGCCCCGCAGCCGCTGTTGATTCACTACAGGCGGTAATCGGGATTCTGCCGCATGCACTGGAGTTGCTGGAAGGAAATACAGAGCATTAACGGCAGTGTATGTTCCGTCTTCGCCTGAAAGATTGATTAAGCGTCAGCCGTGACTTCTGGAAACTTGAGCTTGCTCTTGGACAGCGCTTTGTTGAGTTGATCTTCTACTTCTACTTCGTCAACGTTGCGCGCCATAGCCAGCTCCGTGACCAGCAGATAACGGGCTCGTTCCAGCATCTTTTTCTCACGGAATGAGAGTGGTTTGTCCTTGGCCAGGAGCAGCAGGCTCTTCAATACCACCGCGACTTCCAGCAATGAGCCGGTGCGCATCTTGTCTGAATTTTCCTTGAAACGGAATTTCCAGTCAGTGTGGTTATCGCATTTGCCGTCCACCAGAAAGTTGATGATCTTGGTGACTTCACCGTTTTTGACAACCGGGCGCAATCCAACCATGCCCACATTGCCAAACGGGACTTCAACTTTCAGGCTGCTGGCCTTGATCTTCAGAAGGTAAAACTTTTGCACAATGGGACCGATTGTGCGGCTGCTGATTTGTTCGATGATCCCTACACCATGGTTCGGATAGACTACCTTGTCGCCGATTTGGAAGTTTAGCGTGCCATTCATGAAACACCTAGATGGGACATTCTGCGGGGGAGCACTAGACAAAACGATTATAAACTTTTTATCCGCTTTTAGCAACAATCATCGCTTTTACTGACGGATCGACTGAAAAATATTTCAGCGCCTGGCATGCCGTACTGGTTAACGCATTAAGACTGAAAGGTTTATAATTGTTTTTTTGCTGGCCCCTCCCGATTTTGAGTAAGAAGTGATAGGAGTATTTTTCCCGGAACATGCCCGAACACATCAAAAGGAAGCTGGAAGAAGAGATCAAGTTGCTGGAGCACGAGCTTACTCACGAGCTTCCCAAGGAGATCAAGAAGGCTGTGGCTATGGGCGATCTCAGCGAAAATGCTGAATATCACATGGCAAAACAGCGCCAGGAATTTGTGAATGCGCGCCTCGGGCAGCTCAAGAAACGCATGTCCGAATTGGCCTTGGTCAACCTCACAAACATTCCTAAAGATCGCGTGGCGTTTGGCTCCAAGGTCAAGGTTTTTGACAGCACGAAAGAAGAAGAGATTATTTACACTTTAGTTACCAGTGAAGAGTCTGACGTGACGAAGGGGCTGATCTCCACCACATCACCGATTGGCAAGTCCCTGATGGGCAAGAAAGTCGGCGATACCGCGGTAGTCGTCACGCCCAATGGAAAGCGTGAACTGGAGGTCCTGCATCTCATTACCATTCACGACGAGGCGTCATGACCTGGACCGGGGCCTTTGGACGAGCCTGCCGCGTGCTGTTGCACGCCATTGTTCGCGGTCTTGCGCTTACGCGAATCTCTCCGAACGTTCTTACGTTTCTAGGGCTGGTGATCAATACCATTGCCGCCATTCTTTTCGGGTACGCCAACACCCATAACTACTCGCGCATGTTTCTGTACGCCGGATTGGTAATCATTGGCGCAGGAATTTTTGACATGGTGGATGGACGCGTGGCCCGCGCCACCGGCCAGGTCACCACGTTTGGCGCATTTTTTGATTCAGTTATTGATCGCTATAGTGACGTTGCCCTTTTCTTCGGGCTGCTGGTGTATTACGCGCGCGGAAACCATTTCTTCTATCTGGTGCTGGTGGCCTTTGTTATGGTCAGCTCTGTCATGGTGAGTTATACGCGTGCCCGGGCGGAGTCTCTGATTGGATCTTGCAAGGTCGGTTTTATGGAACGGCCTGAGCGCGTGGTGCTGGTAATTATCGGGGCGCTGTTTGCGCGATGGGGCGCTATGGCGCCGGTTTTGTGGGTCCTGGCTGTGCTTTCCACCATTACTATCATCCATCGCATTGCTTACACGTATCAGCAGACGCGTATTCTTGATCTCAAGGCAGCTGAAGCAGCTGCTGCAGCCCGGCAGGTGCTGGCTGCAAAGCCTGAGGGCAGCAATAAGCCTCAAACCGGCAAAGGTCCGCAACAAATTCCTTCTTTTAATTAGCGGACGTTTTTATACTCATTGCGATGCTTGAGGTACGTTGATTTATGAAACGTTGCTTGATCACTGCTTTTTGCCTGATAATTCTGGCCTGCTCGCTTATGTCATTTGCAAGTGCAACCATCCTTGATTCCGTTGCTCCGGTGCGGGTTGAACAAGGCCTGCTTGCTGGAACTACAGGGAGTTCTCCTGATGTTCGGGTCTATCGGGGAGTCCCTTTTGCCGCACCGCCTGTGGGTGATTTGCGATGGAAAGCCCCGCAACCGCCAGCCGCGTGGACAGGCGTTCGGCAGGCAGTACAGTTTTCCAATGCCTGTTGGCAGACGCAATATCCGGCCAGCGCAGCCATTTACCAGGCAAAGCTTCCGCCGTTGAGCGAAGATTGCCTGTACCTGAACATCTGGACTACAGCCAAATCAGAAAAAGACCGCTTGCCCGTGATGGTATGGATTCATGGCGGCGGCTTTACAAGAGGGTCTGGCGGCGGGGCCTCCTATGATGGTGAAGTTTTGGCCCGCAAAGGCGCGGTCATTGTGACCATCAATTACCGGCTGGGCATTTTCGGTTTCTTTGCTCATCCCGGCCTCACTGCCGAATCACCGCATCATGCATCCGGCAATTATGCAATGCTTGACCAGATTGCCGCTCTGCAATGGGTGCAGAAGAATATTTCCGCATTTGGCGGCGATCCTCACCGCGTCACCATTTTTGGCGAGTCCGCTGGTTCATGGTCCGTGAATGGATTAATGGCAAGTCCACTGGCCAAAGGCTTATTTCACCGGGCCATCGGCGAGAGTGGCGGATCTTTTGCGCCCATGAAAATCCTGGCCGACGCTGAGCAGGATGGCGTAAAGCTGGCAGCCTCTCTGTTACCGGCTTCCTCTGAAGAGCAGAAAAAAGATCCTCATAGCTCAAGCGGAC
>DAHUXF010000106.1 GCA_027307295.1 Acidobacteriaceae bacterium | reverse complement strand
AATGTGGCATTGGAAATCTTTCCTGTGCCGTCAAAGCTCAGGGCAGACATGTTTTTGATGGGGCCTTGCGCGCGCACATCCAGGGACAGGATTCCGTCGCCAGACATGCCATCTGCGGCTGCGACTCCGGCTGCTTTGGCGATGTTGATGATTTCTCCCAGACGCGCATTGGGAGCGCGGAGCGCTGCGTTGATGGTGCTGTTCGGCCCGGCATATTGCATGAGCGCGAAATTTACATTGACCGTGGTTGAGCCCGTGGAGGCGGCAAAGTCATTGGAGCGGATTGCGTCGGGCATCAGGGTCAGGGCAATTTCGTTGATGCGGACCGGCTGCGGGAGTTCTTTGCCGCTGATGTCCAGGTTGCGTGCGGAGAGCTGCCCATTCAGGACCGGCTTGTCCATCGCGCCACGCGCCTGGATATCGGCATTGAGCTGGCCTTTCACCTCCATCTCCTGGCCAAACGCAACGCCAAAAGCGGAAGCCAGCCGCGCCGCCTCCGCAATGGATGCATTCGCCGCCGTAAGTTTCAGGTCGATCTGCGCCGGCATGGGCTTGCTGGCGATAGTCCCGGCGGGCGTGCTGTTGATAGTCCCTGTGAGCGTGATGGGCGTTGTTCCGAGCTTCAGGTTGGCCTGATGAATCTGGATCACGTTGCTGGTGAGCTCGTCGGCCACGTCATAATCAAGCGTAATAGGATAGCCCACATTCACGTTGTGAATGCGCGCGTTCTCCAGGCGGACTGTTCCCTTTGAAGCGAGCTTGCCGCTGGCATTCTTTACCGCGGCCTCGCCGGAGATGATGGCATCAATCCCTTTCAGTGCGTCTGCGTTCAAAAACTTTTGCGCTGACGCTGTGGCCACCTGGTCAAGATGCAGTGTGCCGTCGAAAGGAGTGTTGAGCAGGTCTGCCTGCTGGAGGGGGCCGCCTCTGCCTTCCAGTCCAATTTCCTGTTTACCTGCGCCCGGCAGGTGTGCCGTCAACTTGATGGAGAACTGCTGGTCCGGCGCATAGTTGCTCACATTTAGGTCAATATGGTCATACACGGAGCGCGGCTGGTGTTTCTGCAAATCAGTAATAGCCACCTGGCCATCTTTGATGAAAAGATTTGCCAAAGAAAGCTGTCCGGCAGGCTGCTTGCTTTCCGGCCCGGTGGAGACGGAGGGGGTTGCGGAAGGAGCGGGTTGCGGCGGGGTCTTTTGCTCAGGCTGCGGCTTGGCTTGCTGTCCCAGAGTCGCGAAATTCCACGTGCCATCGCCATTGCGGACCAGTTCAATCAACGGGCGGTCCAGCTCCAGAGATTTTATTTCAATCTGTTTGCGCAAGAGAGGCCAGAACTGCACGCTCACGGCCAGTTTGTCCGCCGTGGCAAAGGGGCGGCTGGGGGCAAGGTGTGCGTCTTCAAAACGGGCATCCTCGGCGATGGTGACATTCTCAACGTTGAATGACGGCGGAAATAAACTCAGCCCCATGTTGCCTAAGGTGACCTGCCGTCCCAGGCGCTTTTGCAGTTGTGTCTGGATCTGGCCGTGATACTGGTTGATGTCGATAAGATGAGGAATGATAAGCGCGGCCGCCACCAGCAACACAACAACAACTGATACCGCTATCCCAAGCTTGCGCATGATGTACTCCTGTTTATGAGTCCATAGTACTTAGATGCCTAAAGGGATGCCAAAGCGGAAGGGAAGACCCGCTGCCCTGACGGCGCGTGTTTGGACGTTATTTGCGGTTGGTGATTATTTTTGTGTCACTTGGGAAAGACCAGACGCTTGGCTTGCGCCGCGCGCAGGTTTATGGCGTCGAGCGATTTGACGGCTTTGCGTTTATCCTGCTAAACTCAACGTTTTATTGCCACTTATCCCCCCAATAAAGGTTTCCAAGTGCCAGGTTATACCCGTCGTCAATTGAAAGAAGATAAGTTCGCTGAAACGGCCCAGGGCGCTGCGCAATGGGCCACAGGGCACCGCATGGTGCTGGCTGTCGTCATCAGTCTGGTTCTGGTTGTAGTTCTTGCCACGGCAGGCATTATCGCCTGGCGGAGCAACCAGTCCGAACAGGCCAACCTTGCGTTGAGCTCTGCCATGCGTACCTTTAACGCGCAGTTGCGCGCTCCGGGAACTCCCGCCAATGACAACAGTCTCAGCTTTACCAGCATGGCTGAACGGGGAAAGGCTGCGGCCAGGGAATTTCAAGAGATTGCGGATAAATACTCGTCAGTAAAACCCGGAAAGATTGCGCGCTACATGCAGGGCGTGGCCCTGCTTCAGGCCGGTGACAATGCCGGCGCTGAACGGCAACTGAAAGCCGCTGCTGATTCCGGAGACAAGGACGTTGCTGCATTGGCGAAGATGGCCCAGGCCTCCATCTATCGTGCGGCAAACCGCATTTCTGACGCCGCCGCCATATACAACGATCTAAAGCAGCATCCCACGGCTTCTGTCTCCAAGGCGCAAGCACTTCTGGAACTGGCGGAGATGTATGAGAAGACAGACCCGCAACAGGCCACCAGCATTTATCAGCAGTTGCAGAAGGAAAATCCTCAGAGCGCCGCTGCTCAGGTAGCTTCACAAAAGCTGGCCAAGTCCAAGTAAGTCTGGACCCGAAACCGGAATTCCTTTATTTAACAGAATATTTCTCTCACTCACGATTGGCGCTCATCACGATTTGGCGGCAACCTTCTCCGCGAATCCACAATCTCTCTTACAGAGGCGGTGTGGTGTTGCCGTCACCATCCAGAGGAGCAAAATCATATGAAGTCCTTTTTGGCAGGATTGGGTATTGGGGTCGGACTGGGAATCCTTTTCGCCCCTATGAGCGGCGAAGAAACCCGCAGTAACTTAACGCAGCGTGCCGGTAATCTCGCTGATTCAGCACGTGACTTGGTAGATCAGGGCAAGGACCGCGTTCGTACCACGGTTTCCGCGATCCGGGGGCAGGCAGAGCGGTTTGCCAGTGGAGCACAGGAAGCCACTGGAACAGAAAGCCGTAACCTTTAACAAACCAGCGTAAGAACGGCGGAGCACCCCTCCGCCGCTGCGCTCTTCCTTGACACTCTCTCCCGCTGCCCTTTATTCTTACTTATAGTCCCTGCGTTCCCCGCAAATCTGGTATGTTTTTCCGGAGCGCCCCTTATGTTTATAAAAATAAAGGATCTTGAGCTCCGGAATCTGGAATTTGATGAGACTTTTATGCCCGGCGCAATTGATTTGGGGGAAGATCTTGTACAGACCACTCCCCTGAAGGCCAGCGGACGGGCTGAACTCATCCGGGAGAACCGGGGTGCGCGCGAGATAGTGGAGGACATCCGGCTGGTGGGGAATTTTTCCACTGAGGTGCAGAACCCCTGTGCGCGATGCCTGGATCCTGTCCACAACAAGGTCGCCGAGACATTTGATTTGCTCTACCGGCCTTTGGGAGTGGATTTTAAAGGTGATGAAGTTGCGATCACCGAAGCGGAAACCGAGATTGGATATTATCAAGGTGAAGGCGTGTTGCTGGAAGATGTGCTTAAAGAGCAGATCATTCTGGCTCTGCCGGTCAAGCAGGTTTGCCGGGCGAACTGCAAGGGCTTCTGCCCGCAATGCGGCAAGAACCTGAACCTGGAAAGTTGCAATTGCGTGAATACCATGCCGGACCCGCGCTGGTCGGCATTGGAAGATATTCGCAAAAAGCTGGAACGATAAAAGTCGAAATTGTGCGCTGTGCCATGCCAGCGCCAGGAAGAAAGGGAACACCAATGCCAAATCCAAAACGGCGGCATTCGAAAGCACGGACTTCGAATCGCCGCGCCCATGATTTTCTGACGGCGCACTCTGCTTCAGAGTGCCCGAATTGCCATGAAAAGAAGATGCCCCACCGCGTATGTCCCAAATGCGGCCATTACAAGGGCCGGGAAGTAGTTGAAACCAAAGAAACCACATAGTGCAAAATTCTGTGGAAACCGTCATTGCTGTCGATGCGATGGGTTCAGACCGGCATCCCAAGCCTGAAATCGAAGGGGCGCTGCTGGCTGCGCGTCATTATGGAGTAAAGATCCTGTTGGTGGGCCCAGAAAACCGGCTGCGGCAGGAGTTGGCCGGGCATCCGTCTGCCCATGCCTTGCCACTGGAAATTGTCAATGCCACGCAGGCTATTGGCATGGACGATAAGGTGGAGACTGTCCGCACCAAGCGTGACTCCAGTATGCATGTGGCTCTGCGCCTGGTAAAGGACAAGCGCGCCGTTGGCTTTGTCACCGCCGGCAATACCGGCGCGGCCATGGTGGTGGCCAAATTGGTGCTGGGAGGCCTGCCCGGCGTGGACCGTCCGGCGTTGGCCAATGTGTTTCCCACCTCGGCAGGCAAACTCAAGCCTTCCATCCTGATTGATGTAGGCGCCAACGTTGACTCCAAGCCGTATAACCTGGCGCAATTCGCCCTGATGGGAGCCATGTACTCGCGCGCCATTTTCAAGAATGACACGCCCACGGTGGGCCTGCTTTCCATTGGCGAAGAAGAAGTCAAAGGCAATGATCTTACGCGCAAGGCGCACGCTCTTATCAAAGAGCTGCCATTGAACTTTCTGGGGAACGTGGAGGGCCGCGATCTCTACAACGGCAAAGTCGATGTGATTGTGTGCGATGGATTTGTCGGCAACGTAGCGCTGAAAATTTCTGAAGGCCTGGTGGAAGCGGTCCGCTTTCTGTTGAAGGAATCGCTTACCTCCACCATTACCTCCAAGGTGGGCGCGTTGCTGGCGCGGAAGGCCTTCGCGGATTTTGGCCGCCGCCTGGATTATTCCGAGTACGGCGGCGCTCCGCTGCTGGGCTTGAAAGGCGTGGCCATTGTTGGCCATGGCCGCTCCAATGCCAACGCCCTCAAGAATGCGATCCGCGTAGCCAAAGAATTTTACGAGTCAGGCATTAATTCCCGTATTGAACAGGAGCTGTCCGCAGCGCGGTCAGAAGCGCATGCAGAATCGTTGATCAGCGCGGACGAGAGTAAATGAGTCATCATCCGGTTGCGTTCCTCTTCCCCGGACAGGGATCACAGTCAACAGGCATGGGAAAAGAGCTCGCCGCGCTTTATCCGGTGGCGCGCCATACGTTTCAGGAAGCTGATGAAGCGCTGCGGTTCTCCATTTCCCAGCTTTGCTTTGCGGGGCCTGACGAACAATTGAAGCTGACGGAAAACACCCAGCCCGCGATTCTCACCATGAGCACCGCAGTGGCCCGTGTGCTGCAGGAAAAGGGAATTGTTCCGCAGTTCGCGGCAGGACACAGCCTGGGTGAGTACTCCGCGCATGTTGCCGCCGGGACCCTCACGTTTGCCGATGCCGTGCGCACAGTCCGCAACCGTGGACGCTACATGCAGGAGGCAGTGCCTGCGGGCGAAGGCGGCATGGCGGCCATTCTGGGCATGACGGTGGAGCAAGTCCAGCAGGTTTGCTCTGACGCAGCGCAGGGCGAAGTGGTTTCTCCCGCCAACATCAATTCGCCCGACCAGACTGTGATTTCCGGCCACCAGAAAGCGGTGGAACGGGCCGCTGAATTGGCGAAGCAACGCGGGGCCAAACGCGCGGTGATGCTGGTGGTGAGCGCGCCATTCCATTGCGAATTGATGCAGCCGGCACAGGACCGTCTGGAAAAAGACCTGCAAGTCCTCCCCTTCGGCAATCCGGAAATTCCCATCATCAGCAACATTGATGCAACGCCAAAGACCACTGGCGAAGGCTCACGCCAGGCGCTGGTGCGTCAGGTGACGGGCGCGGTGCAATGGTCAAAATCCATGCAGACGCTGATAGGCCTGGGCGTAAAGACCTTCATTGAGGTTGGGCCCGGCAAGGTACTTACCGGACTTATGCGCCAGATTGATCGTGCGCAGACCTGCATGTCTACAGAAGATGAAGCGTCGATGCAGAAAGTCAGCAATCTGTTTGCGGCAGCGGTGAAAGAGTAAAAATGCTTGCTCCTGCGATTTGGCGCAATGTCCTCGAAATAATGCTGATCATCGTTGGAACCTACTGCTGTCCCCGGCACTCGGCCTTGATGTAGGAATCGGTCAATGTTTTTTTCTTCTTCTCCACCCACATGGAGCGAGGTTCTTTTCGCCCGTTGATGGTGACCACAACAATAACTCCGCTTGGCGACACGAAGTTTTTTTTCGGCGGCTCAATGGAGCAATCTACATGATGGCTGGTGATGGTCCCATATTCGCCCTGCGGACCCCAATCCAGTTTGAACTGATTTACAGTGTAGTTCGCGTACCTCTCCGGATGCTGCTGCCAGTTGGCATCGCCCTGGTAGACGCCATAAGCGGTGTCATAGTCTTTCTGCTCGATGGCCTGAAAGAATTTATTGACCACATGCTCTTCCGGCCAGTAATAGAAAAAGAAATACCAGACCAGAAGCGGTACGCCAATCACCAAGACTGCGGTGGTGATGATGCGCCGCCGTTTCTGGGCCGGGCGCGGATCATATTCTTGTGCATCCATCAATGCCATACGAGAGTCCTTTAAAGCGTTCGTTTGAACAACAACGTTGAAAGCGAAAAAGTCACCACGGCGAACCCTCCAAGATACAGCAGGTCCGGCCAGATTGCAGCCAGCCCCACGCCTTTCAGCAGCACTGCCTTAAAGCCGTGGACTGAATAAGTGAACGGGTCTATCCATGCAATCCCCTGCAACCACTTGGGGAATGCCTGTACGGGATAAATGGCCCCGCTGGGAAAATAGAGCAGCGTATTCAGGATGCCGAAGATGGCCCGGGGAATCAGAGGATCATCCACCCGCACCATCAGCAGAAACATCATAGAGATGAAGGCGAATGAAGTTGCTGCAATCAGCAGGAACAACCAGATGAGGCTTGCCGGCTGAAAAGTTGAGCCAACGCCGGCAATCAGCGATCCAATGATGGTCAGCACAATTCCCGCGCCCATGGCTTTGAGCGCGCCGGCCACGTGCAGCCCGGCTACCAGCTCCATCTTGGTAATGGGTGTGACTAAATACCCTTCATGCACACCGCGTGCTTTGTCGTCGATATACAGAATGCCGCCGCCGATCATGACGCTGACGAACATGGCCAGCGTGATTGAGCCGGGCAGCAGGTACTTCATGTATTCAATGTAGGGATACAGCTCCACCACCTGCAGAGCGGTCTGTTGCACCACGCGCGGCTGCACGTCCGGCTGGTTCAGGGCGTCCACCAGTTGCGTCATCTCATCTTCAAAAGTGGACGTCATGAAATTATCAGTGTTGTCCAGCACCAGCCCAATGTGCGGACGCGCATGTTCATACACATCGCGGGAGAATTGCGGAGGAATGACCAGTCCGGCATTCAGGTCGCCTTTACGCACGGCTGCCACCATGGATTTCTCATCCGTGTAAATGATTGGCTGAAAGGTACGGGCATTACTCTGCACGGCGCGCAGCGCTTCAATGACGCGAATGGCTTGCGGGCCGTTATCATGACTGACCATGCCCAGCTTGGCATCCTTGATCTTGCCGCCAAACGCATTGCCCAGGACAATCAGCTGCACCAGAGGAAAGACCATGGCGGCCATCATCAGCGCAGGCGAGCGAAAGAACTTGCGCAGATCGCGCTCCACAATGGCCATCATGCGTCCGCTTTGAAAGAAGCGCACCATTATTTGCCCCACGCCACGGGTGACTGATAGAGCGGTGAGTCCACCATCTGGTCGCGCAGCTGCCGCCCCGTGTAATGAACAAAAACATCGTCAAGCGTGGTGCTCTGGACCGTGAGCGTCTTTACCACCACGTTGGAACGGACAGCGGTTTCCACCAGATCGGTGGTGGTGCGCGAGCCGTCATCGGTAAGAATGCGATACATGTCCGCGCCCTCGGACTGTACAGATTTTACCGCTGCCAGGTTTTCCAGCGTTTGCGGCCAGCCCGCAGGCGGGTTGAGAAACTGCGCTTCAATCACGCTGGAGCCGGGAATGCTTGCTTTGAGCGCGCGCGGCGTATCCAGCGCCACCAGCTTGCCGTGGTCCACAATGGCGATGCGGTCACACAGGCGGTCCGCTTCATCCATGTAATGCGTGGTGATTAAAACCGTAAGATTGCGCTTCTGCTTGATGTTGGTGATCATCTCCCACACAGCCACGCGGGACACCGGATCAAGACCCGTAGTAGGCTCGTCGAGAAAAAAAATCCTGGGACGGTGCACCAGCCCGCGCGCAATCTCCAGCCGCCGCCGCATGCCTCCGGAAAGCGTCTTGGTCTGCGCGTCGCGCCACTTCGTCAGGTCCACCAGTTCCAGCAGTTCGTCGATCGACCGCTTGCGCTCCCTGGCCGGGACGTCATAGAGCTTGGCGTAAATGCTCATGTTCTCTTCGATCGTCAGGTCGAGATCGCTGGTCATGGCCTGGGGAATCACGCCCATGCTGCGGCGCGCCGTGTCCGGGTCTTTACGCACGTCTGAGCCTTCAATGATGGCGGTGCCGCTGGTGATGTCCAGCAGCGTTGTCATCATGCGGATCAGGGTAGATTTTCCCGCTCCGTTCGGGACCAGCAGACCAAAGATCTCGCCTTCCTGCACTGCAAAAGAGACACCATCCACCGCGGTGAAGTTCCCATAG
>DAHUXF010000105.1 GCA_027307295.1 Acidobacteriaceae bacterium | reverse complement strand
AAGGCGTGCCGCTACGGAAGCCGCCAGCAGCACGGGCACGCCCGCATAAGAAAAATGCGTGTAATACCAGGAGAATTTTCTGTAACAGAGGCGCGCCTGGAGCCTGATTGAGTTGCCCGCATCTTTGGGGACCTGCAGCCGGTAATGAATAGTGTCAGCCGCCCCTGGAGGGATCAGGCGCGTATAGACCAACGCGCGGCTGGCCCAGGCATTGCGCTTGTTGATGGCATTGCCGTGCCCATCGACCAGCAACGCCCTGTAAAAGTGCGCGCCTTTTTCCACCGGCCCTTTCCCGTTATCTTCCACCTTGCCGCTCCAGAAGAGAACACGGTCTTTGTCATCAGTGGCCTTCAGTTCCACCCACGTATCGTAGGCGTCCACGGTGCCGCCGGGGAAAAAGTGTCCTACCTTCCGCGTGCGCACCACCACATCGACCAGAACGGTGTCTCCGCGGCGCACCTGCGGATTGATCCGGTTCAAGGGTGCGCTGACCGGCAAGGCGGTACCACCGGATGCCGGAGCGGAAAACTCGCTCTCCTCCCCAACACCAAAGGTTGTCGCCAGTTGTGGCGATGCCACGGCGGCATTTCCGACCTCCAGCTTGGGCGGAGCGGGCGCGATGGCAAAAATGTCCACGGTGACGGAGTTTTTCAGGAACTCCTCTTCCAGCTTGAGTTGCTCTGCGTCACCGTTCGCGAAAGGCACAGCGGTGTTCGCTCCCGGGAAAGCATGCGAGTGGACCATGCCCCGCATTGCGCCACGGTCTTCGGACTTCACGGCCGGCATGTGGCAATCCGAACAATCCTGCGGTTTGGGCGGATAGTAAAACGAGCGCGCGCCAAACCCGGAAACCCCGCTGGCCTGCCAGTTATCGTATTCATTAAAGCCGCGCGTCCAGCGATAGTGATTTACCGGAACATCCAGATGAACCTTGTGGCAACTGGAGCAGAATTCCGCCGTCTGGGTCCGCATAAAGGGCTTCAGGAACACCCGGCGATGCGGCTCAGGATTCAAGTTGATGACATAGTCATGGAACCATCGCACGACCGGATTCTTGCTGGCGGCCATTGCATGCAGCGTGGGATATTCCAGCGTGAAGTCTCCCTGGCCCATTGTGCTTTTCACGGAAGCGATGGAATGGCACATCATGCAGCCTAGTCCGGCGCGCGCTTCAGGGCGGTCGACAATCTGCTTGATCGGGGTATCGAAAAGGCCGCTGTAAAGCAGAGCAGGATCATGGCATCCAGCGCACCACTTTGAGGGTTTTACTCCGGCCACATCCTGCATGTATTCCACGCTCTTGCGATACCACTGGTTATTGAATGAAGAGAAATGATGCATGGAGCCGGACCACTGCCGGTAAATATCGCTATGGCAGCGCTGGCAAGCATCCGATTCCATGAAGTACTGGCTGGGAATCTGTCCTTTGTGGGCGGTCTGGGCCGAACTTGGAAAAAATGGCCCATTGGGGCCATCGCCTTCGCCATCCATGCTGCTGGGTGGAGAAGAGGGGTTCCTGATGAAATGGGCCCGCAGCCACATGCTTTCTCGCAATTTCCATCCGCCAATGCCGAACGCCGCCGCCACCGCGAATGAAAGTGCCATCGCGGACGCTTTGCCGCTTCGCGTCGACAGCCTTCCCCCGGAAGCCATCCATTGCGCTGCCAGGATCGCAGTGCCGCCGAGGGAAACCGCAATGTGCGCGTACATCCACTTCCATTGCGGCCGCGCCGTGCCAGTAAACAACAAAGCAATGCCGATTGCAGCGGCCAGCATGATGAGCATCCACCCCAGGTTCTTCCTGAAACTGCCGGGAGAAAAAATGCGCAGCAATCTGGGCATGAGAAACAGGGCCGCCAACACGCCCAGGCCGGCGTGAAGCAACACGATGGAGATATATGCCAGGTTGGGCGCGGGAAAGATATACAGATAAATTGCGGTCGCCACCAAAGCCGCCACAAGCAACGGCAACTTCCGCTCCGGCATTGAGGAACCATCAGTAAGCTTGCTGAAGAGATTCAGCGCCATCAGGGAACATCCTCAAGCCTGGCTTGTATGCCGGCTTGAAGCTGTTCGGCCAGTTTCAATTCGTGCTCCGCATCTTCGAGCTTTCCTGCTCCACGATAAGCTTCGCCTAGAAGGTGGTGTGAAATGAAATTGTTGGGATCCATTCTTACCGCTTTTTCGAGATACATTCTCGCCTGCGCATAATCCTTCTTCTTCAGATGGACTTTGCCCAGAAGAATGTAGGGCCCCGTGGAATTGCTATCCAGCAAGAACGAACGTTTCAGCAGTTTTTCCGCCTCGTCCAGCTGCGCCATTCTCAAATCAACATCCGCCAGCCGGTCATAGGATGCTGCATAGCCAGGGTTGTTCCTGATCTCGTATTCAAATTCACGGACAGCGCCAGGCAGGTCCGACCTGTACAGATAAACTTCTCCCAGCAGGAAGTGGACCAGCGGCAGCCTGGCATCGAGCTCCGACGCCTTTTTTGCATACTGTTCCGCGGCGGCATCTCCGCCTTGCCGCAACAACATGCGCGCCAGGAACAAATATGCGGAAGCCGATTCGGAAGGAACGCCATACATGGCTGAGAATGCGCCGCGCGCGTGATCGTAATCGCGGGTGCGTAAATAACACAGCCCAAGGATGTATTCGGTATCAGGATTGCCCGGCGGCATGGCCGCTTTCAGCTTCAAAAGCCAGGAAATGGCCTCATCAGGCTTTCCCAACTGAAACAGCGATATTCCCAGAAGTTGCTCGGCTTCGTGATCGCCGGCATAATCCGCCGCGGCCCGTCGTAAGGCGGTCGCGGCATCGGCAAAATCCCCCAGGTGGTAATAGGCAGCACCCAACTCATGCGCCAGCCCGGCTGCACCCGGCGATTGCGATTCCGTTTTTTTCAGCGTCTGGAGCGCTTCTTGGTATCTGCCTTGCTCCATCAGCTTGTGCGCCTCCACCAATTCAAGCGAAGAGGCGGTCGGCGCAGGAGCGTCGGGCAAGGGCGCTGCTTGTGGCTGGCTAAGGCTATGTTCCTGCGCTGCGGCAGGCCCCGCAACGGCAAAAACCGAAAGCAGGACCGTCGTTCCCAAAAGTCTGATAGACAGTTTCAAGCAACCGCCCCTCACTTCTAAAAGCTCACTCGGGCTCCGAACTGGAATTGCCGCGGCGAGGTTCCGTTCTCGATGGAAGTGATCTGGCCGGCTCCACCTGACAGACAATCGATACAGTGGTTGCCCTGAGACGAATTGAATCCCAGAACCGGGTGATTGAAGATGTTGAATCCCTCTACCCGGAATTGTCCATTCACCCGCTCCGTCAGCTTGAAGTTCTTCAGCAGGGAGAGATCGGAAAGGAACTCATTCGGCCCATTGAAAGTATTTCTTCCCACGTTGCCGAATTGCGCCACTCCCGGACGGCTGAACGGCCCGCTGGCAGCGCCATTGGTCGCTAAAGGCGCCACTGGAACGAAGAAGAAAAGCCCGGTTCCGGTATTGGTGACTCCGGTCTTGAAGCCTCCGGAGAGATTCGGCCGGCATGGACCGGTATCACGGTCGGCGCCGCATTCGCCATAAGTAGGCGTAAACGCCAGACCGCTGCCCCAGGTGCTAATGTTATTGAGCTGATAGCCGCCAATGATGTAATCCAGCCATCTCGGAACGCCCGAGGCGAACATCCTTCCACGCCCGAAAGGTAATTCATACAGTGTGCTGATCAAAAAGACATGCCGCCGGTTGTTGTCGTCCACGCCATAATTCACGCGAGGATCGATGGCAAAATAGTCGTCGCTGAAATTGAGGGCTTTGGACCAGGTGTAATGCGCCAGCACCTGCAGTCCCTTGCTGAAGCGCCGTTCCACCTTGGCTTCCAGAGCATTAAAGTTATTGCTGGCATTGTTGCCGAGATAGGTGAAATCCGCATCGCAGCATGTCCCGCCATTGAATGCCCCATGGAAGCGGCGGCGCTGATTGAAGCTCAGCGTCGGGAATCCTACGACCGTGGCCTGGTTCAAATTGTAGGAAGGTCCGTTGCCGGCAAATACATGTGTACCCTTATTGCCGACATAGCTGATTTCAACGCTGGTATTCTTTTCCAGTTGGTGTTGGATCGTGAGGTTCCATGCGTCCAGGGTCGGCAGCCGCAGCCGTTCCGGGCGGATTTTGGGATTGCTTTGATTGTCAAAGGGAATCAGACCGCCTGGAGGAATGGCGGGAAATGAGAATGCCGGCGCCGGCGAGTTGAGAGTGTACACAGCGTCTTTTCCGCCATTATTGAGTGACTGATTCACCAGCACAGGAAGATTCTGTGTGACAGTATGCCCAAAGATGGAGCCGAATACTCCGATGTCATAGCTACGGCCATAACCCATGCGGATGATGGTTTTGTGCGTCAACTCATAAGCAATGCCGAGCCTGGGGGCAAAATTCGTTAAGCTGTTTTCAATATTTCCGTTGCTGCCGAATGGCCCAACGCCGGCCACGCGATAGCCGCCGCTGGCGAGGCTGGCAAAGCCACCACCGGACGTCTTGGTGACAGTTTCAGGGAAGTAGATTTCCCAGCGCAGGCCATAGTTCAGCGTCAGCTTTGACGTGGCGCGCCACGTGTCCTGCCCGTAGAAGAACGTGCGTTTCTGACGCTCACCGGGACTCGGCAGCAGGGCCGGGTTGGTAACGAAGCGTCCAAAGTTGCTCACGTCGCCAAGCAGGAACGTCGCCAGCGACAGGCCTCCGCCGCCATCGCTCGATGTACCCGCGGCATCGAAGGTGAGCTGGCCCGTGCGGTTCGCGTCGCTAGGAATGCGAAGGTTCTCTGCATACCGTAGATCGGCCCCGAACTTCACGTTGTGGTTGCCCAAGATCTTAGTCCAGTTGTTGACGAACTGGAATTGCTGTTCGCTCTCCGTCAGCGGGCAGTTGCAGCGAGCCACACCCAGCCCGGCGCCAAAACCCTGGTCGCCCGTCTGATAACCGAAAAGCTCGGCCACGCCGTTTTTCTGGAAGAAGAACGCAGGTAGTCCTCCGGTAGTCGGATCGCCCGTATTCAACCCCAATAGCCCAAGGCTGGTTGCGGCGTTTGGATTAGAGTTGGGTTTCGTGGTATGCACGTTGTAACGAACAAAGCCAAACCGGAAATCCGTGAGCAGGGTCGGGCTGAGGGCGTAATCAAATCCCGAAGCAATGCTCTGGTTGCGGGTATTCGCGCTGCCAGCCAATCCGCCTTCACCGAATCCGTTGCCACCCAGAGCGCCGAAGATAGGTGCGCCTGACAGCCTGAAATCAGCCAGGCTGTAACGGCCAAAAATGTGGAGCTTTTCCGATGTCTGGTGGTCAATCCGGACGTTGAAGGCATCGTCATTATAGAGACCGGAGCCGGAAGCCACGAAGTTATTGGCAATATCGTTAGGACCACCGAAATTCGGCGCGGGCAGCGCCGACAGGATCTGCTGCGCGACCGGCGAGAGCTTCGAGATCGGAACCAGATTGCCGGCAAACGGCGTTCTTCCTGTGCCGCCGGGGCCGCCCGTAGTGGGATCGAACACCTGGCCTTGTGTACCGGAAAGATACTGGCTCAGATCGCAGTTTCCAGTTGCTCCCAGGCAGGTGGAGCGCACAAGCGCAGTCGGAACCGAGGTCTTCACGGAGCGTCCTGTGTTTCGCCTGGTTCCCTGATAGTCGCCAAAGAAGAAAAGCTTGTCTTTGCGGATAGGCCCACCCAGGGAGCCGCCGAACTGGTTCCATTTGGTGCTGGGGATGAACCTGTTGGTGATGGGATCGCGCTTGGTTTGCGTGAACGGGTCGCGCGCCTCTGTCGCATCACTGCGGCGGAATTCAAACAGGCTGCCATGGAAGCTATTGCTGCCTGATTTCGTCTGGGTGCTTACCACGCCGGCAATGGCCCGGCCGAACTCCGCGTCGTAATTCTGTGAGGTAATCTTCGTCTCAGTGACGGACTCCAGCGTTGGATTGATCACGATGATCCCTAGAATCGGGTCCTGGTTGTCCGTTCCATCCAGCTCGTAAGCCGTCCCGCTGAAATGCTGTCCGTTCACGAATATCTGCTGGCTGCCTTGTGGATTCTCGGTAGCTGCGTGGGCAAAGCTCACCAGCCTTTGCGTTCCCGGCGTCAACAATACAAATTCGGTGAAGTTGCGATTGAAGATGGGAAGATCTGAGACCTGTTTTTGATCGAAGATAGTAGCCACATCCGCCCGGTCTGACTTCAGCAGCGGCGCTTCGGCTGTGACCTCAACCGTCTGGCTGGTAGAGGAAACCTGCAGGCTTGTATCGACGCGAACAGTGGAATCCGCGGACACCCTGACATTCTCGATCTTGGCCACCGCAAAGCTTGGCGCTTCGATCTGCACTGCGTATACATCGGGTATCAGATGCTGTATTGAGTAGTTGCCGTCATCGTTCGAAGTCGCGACGTTCGCGATCGTCCCCTTTTGAACGTTTGTCACGGTGATTTTGGCTCCAGGCACAACCGCACCCGAGCTATCCGTTACAGTGCCTACAATGTTCCCGTAGACAGCTTGTCCGAAACTTTTCGCCGGAATTACAAGTAAGAGAACAACTGACAGGAGAAGAACAACAGCTGGGGGGGCTGCAAGCCGCTTCATTTTCTATTTCACTTTCTTCTACTTCACTTTCGCGTCAAGCTTTGGGCCGAAAGCGTCATAGTGTAACTTCCGCCAAGATTTCCGACTGTACAAAAACTGCACCTACTCTTAGAAACTGCTGACGGACAAATCCTTCATCGTTATTGAACGGGGTATTCTAAACGCATCTACCCCGAAAAAAACTCGTGACAAAAACTTTTTCTTTATTGGGATTTTCTTAGAGTTTATTGGGCTTTTCTTAGAGTTTCCACAATCTTAGTTTCTTCCAATGATCTCTTCTTGTTCCCCGCCCTTTCTAGAGCCATAGCTAGTTGCTGATGTGCGGGAAGGTAGTTTGGAAAAGCCTTGATAGCAGTTTCAAATTGGGAAATAGCTCCAGTAAGGTCTCCTGCATTCAGCAGCCTTATGCCGGAATTAGTGGCGAAAGTTGCAGCTTGTATTCCCATTTTTGTTTCGCGAATGCTATTTGCAATATGATTTTCTTCTTCTGCTTCTTGTATGTTCCCCTGCTGTTTGAGTACGGATGCCAGCGTGGTATGCGCCCCGGCAAAGTCCGGCTGGAATTGAATTGCCATGCGCAGCGCCTGTTCCGACTCGGAAAGCTTTCCCATCTGCTTCCATACCGTTCCCAGCGTGTAGTATGCCTCTGCGTAATCTGGCTTAATCGTCAGGACCTTCTGCAGTTCGGCGGCAGAAGCTTCGAAGTTGCCCATTTGCCAGAGAGTCACTCCCAACGTATAAGCAGGATCAGGCAAATTGGGATTTAATGCTTCAGCCTGGCGAAGCTCGACCACGGCAGCCGGCAGGTCATCCTTAAGTTTGAAGGCAAGGCCCAGGTTGTAGTGCAGCTCAGCATTACCGGGCACCTGCTCCAGCCCGCGCTTGAATTCACGTATTGCGCCTTCAAAATCCGACATCTGCAGATAAGCAACGCCCAGATTGTTGCGCAAGCCGGCATCTCCGGGAGAAAGCCGCAAGGCTTGCTCAAACTCATCCACCGACTGATGGATCATGGCTGCCTGGGTATACACAAGGCCCAGATTGTTATGCAGATCAGGATCGTTGGGGCTGGCAACAAGGGCGCGTTTGAAAGCCGCAATGGCGCCATCCGTCTCCCCCAGACGCTGCAAGACCAACCCCAGTTCATTCTGAAGTCCGACAGCATTCGGCTCAAACTCCGCAGCCCTCTTCAGCTCCTGCGCCGCTTCAGCGTTCTTTCCCCCGGCCCTGAGCACACGGCCCAGATAGTAATGCGCTTCACCCATCTCCGGCTGCAGCTTCACTGCTGCCTGAATGTGTTCTGAGGCTTCCTCCAGCCTCTCCAACCGGAAATACAGAACGCCCAGGTGCAATTGCGCCAGAGCGAAATCAGGCACAAGTTGCAGCGCAGTTTTGAATTGCTCTTCAGCTTGCTCATACTTCTGCTGCTGCATCAGCACGGAGCCAAGGTCATCGTATGCGCGAGCGTTCCCCGGCGCACCGGCAATCGCAGCTTTTAACTGCTCTTCTGCCTTGTCATTCGACCCGCTGGCGCTCAAGGCATGCGCATAGGCGATTCGGGCAGACTCATCCAGGGGACCCATCTCCAGCGCGCGTCGAAATTCCTGGACCGCAATCTGCGACTCGCCATGCGCTTGCAAGGCCTCCGCCAGATGGGTGCACGCCTGCTGAAAGTCCGGCCTGATCTTGAGCGCTTTCCTGAATTCTGACATCGCGGGCTGGTATTCAGCCTGCTGCAACATCACGTATCCCAGGAAATCATGGAGCTCGGCTGATTCCGGCTTTGCTTTGAGAATGCTTTCAAAATCGGCGCGGGCTTCTTTCCAACGGCTCTGCTGCATCTCTTCCACAGCGCGCTTGAATATCCGCTGCAGGCGATTGGCCGCAGCCTCTCCCTGTACTGGTGCGGGCCTTGGTTGTCCCGGCAAAGAGTTTGAGGGGAACAATAGGAGAGCGGATACTACAA
>DAHUXF010000104.1 GCA_027307295.1 Acidobacteriaceae bacterium | reverse complement strand
GACGTCTCGTAATGTTGACCATCTTTGACTGATCTTGCCCAAAAAGGAAATTAGCGCAAACGGACGAAGGACGGCACGGGCCTATATATTGCCGTCACTCAGGTCAAGCTTCGTTTTTGCGTTTCTATAGCATGGTCTCCCCAGGGCCGACGCATCTTAAATGCTATATGCGAGAGAGGTTTAGGGAGATGAGATGGGGAGATGGAGAATCCCCTGAAGTATTTTGCGGAGTTACGGGACCCGCGAGTGGAGCGAACGCGGGAACACCTGCTGGAAGAGATTCTATTGATCGCCATCGCGGCGGTATTGAGCGGAGCCGACAGTTGGAATGAGATTGAGGATTATGGGCAGGCCAAGGTGGATTGGTTAAAAACGTTTCTGAAGCTACCTGGGGGAATTCCCTCCCACGATACCTTCAACCGGGTGATCGCGGCCCTGGACCCGGGGGAAATGGAAAAGGGATTCGTGGCCTGGGTGAGTTCCATCGCCCAGTTGACGGCGGGCGAGGTGGTCAGTATCGACGGCAAAGCCTTGTGCGGCACACGGGAGCGAGGCAAGTCAGCCCTGGTGCATATGGTTTCAGCCTGGGCCAACAGCAACAATCTGGTGCTGGGCCAGCGCAAGGTGGAAGAAAAGTCCAACGAAATCACAGCCATTCCTAAACTGCTTGCGGCTCTGGAGTTGAGCCGAACAGTGGTAACCATCGACGCAATGGGCTGTCAGAAGAACATCGCGCAACAGATCCTGGGCAAGCAGGCAGACTACGTTCTGGCGGTAAAAGAGAATCAAGGCCATCTCCTGGAAGGAGTCCGGGATTCCTTCCAGATGTTGCCCGCTGATGCAGTGGCCGAGCAAATCGATTGCGGTCACGGACGCGTGGAACGGCGCACCTGTGCGGTGCTGGCAGATCTAAGTTTAGTGGAACAGGCGGGGGAATGGGCCGGCTTGCGGGGTTTGGTTAGGATCGAGGCGGAGCGCTATCACAAAGCCACCGGGGTTACGGAACGGGAGACCCGATATTACATCACCAGCCTCCCGCCAGACGCCGTCCGGTTGAACCAAGCCGTCCGCCAGCACTGGGGCATCGAAAACAAACTGCATTGGGCGCTCGATGTCAGCTTCGGCGAAGACCTGGATCGCAAGCGGCAAAAACATGCGGCACAGAACTTCTCCCTGCTCAAACGTATTGCTCTCAACTTGCTAAGACAGGACAAAACTTCCAAGCTTGGCATTCATGGCAAACGTCTCAAAGCCGGCTGGGATCATCCTTACCTGCTCAAAATCTTGGGGATTTAGATGCGTCGGCCCTGAGGAAAAACCCCTCTTACCATTCAGTAAGAGGGGTTGATTGATAAAACTGTTTATTGCTTACCGTTGCGGTGGTTTCTGTGCTGGCTGGTCCGTTGTGGGCGGTGGTGTGGTGGTCGTCGGGGTGGCGGTCACACCGCTGGTGGCCGGAGCCGCATTGTTGCTGGCATTAATATCACCCAGGCCGTTCTTCAGGAGGCTGATCTCAACGCGTCCACCCTTCTGGCGGCGGATTTTGCCGTCTTCCGCCTGGATGGGAGCGTTGCCCATGCCAACGGTATAGATGCGGTACACCGGAATCTCATGGTTCAGGACCAGGTAACGGACCACCATCTGCGCCATATCACGCGAGTTCTCAATCGCGACGGTGCCGTTGCCGGGCGAAAAGCCCTGCACTTCCACGATGTAGCCCTTCTGGTTCTTCAATGAGGTCGCCATCTGGTCCAGAGCGTCTTTCGCATTCTTGCTCAGGGCGCTTTGGCCGGGGCGGAAGCGGATTTCAGCCTGGGTGACGGGCTGATACTGATCAATCTTGCTGACCGTATCTTCCACGGTGGCGATGCGGGTATGCGCCTGCTGCGCCGTCTGCTGCGCCTGATTGGCGCGATTGCCTGCATCCAGCGCATGCGTATCGGCCTCATTGGCCTTGCTCATGGCGTTGCGGATGCCTTCGGTGGCCCGCGAGTCCACGTCAGCGATCATCTTGGCATTCTTCGCGGTGAGTTCATCCAGCTCATTCACGCGGCCACGGATAGGATCGAGCTGCCGGTTGACATACTTCTTGCGGGCAAAGGGGTTCATGTGTCCCCAGAAACCTTCTTTACGCTGATAGGTCAACGGATCTTTGCCAGTGGCTCCCTGATCCGTGGTCTGCGTCTGTTGCGCCTGGGGTTGATCTGAAGGTGTGGTGTTCTGTGAATTCTGTTGCGCAACCGCAGGAACTGCGAACGCGGCGGCCAGTGATAGCGACAATAGGTAATTCTTCATTGGGAAAAAATCCTCCGAACCGGGGGTCGTTCGTGCATCGGGGCCACGCTTGATGACAGGGTTTCCAGCAAACCCCCGAGTACGCATAAACGCTACGGTATCCTGTTAGTGCATTGCGATTGCCAAACTCCTGAATCCAATGGGCCAGACTCGGTCCTTTATTTTCAGTATCTTACGGTATACACCTTAGCCGTACCTCGTGTCGAACCATGTTGACCGGGTAAATATTGCTCGAAAGCTCTGGGTCAAAATGCATAGTAGAGGGCTATACAAAACATTTCGCCCGCCTATACACTAAGCCTCTTTTTGGCTGGAAAAAACTTTCGGTGCTGCTCAAAAATGTAGAGGTCGGTCATGCCCGCCACATAGTCGCACACCACTCTATGTAATGGTTCATGCCGTGCTTTCTCCTGATAGCTGGCGGGCAATTCTTTCGGCTGCTTGATGTAGAACGCAAAGATTTCCGAGATCACCTGTTCCGCCTGTCTCTTGTCCCGCACCAGCACGGGGCTGAAATAAAGATTGTGATATAGAAAATCCTTGATCTGCCGCCGCTCGGCATCCATCTCCAGGCTGAACTCTAACAGCCTGGTGGGAAACTTGCGCACATCGCTGACTGACTGCACCCCCGCTTCGGCTATCAACTTTCTGCTGTTCACGATCAGGTCGCTCACCAGACGATCCAGCACGCGCTTGAGCGCCTCATTAAATATGAGCTTCTCCGCCGCTTCCGGATAACGTGCTTCCACTTCTTCATACAGGCGCGCAAACAAGGGCACACTGTCGCGCACGTGCTCCCGCGTCAGAATCCCGGACTCCACGCCGTCATCCAGATCAGCCGTGGAATAGGCGATTTCATCCGTCAGGTCAATCAATTGGGCTTCCAGCGGTGGGCGCTGGTCCAGCAGGTACTCCTCCAGTTGCGGAAACTCGACGGCGCTATAGTCCCGCGAGTGCTTCACAATGCCTTCACGCACTTCAAACGTGAGGTTGAGCCCGGGAAAATCCGCATACCGCTGCTCGAACTGCTCCACGGTCCGCAAGGCATGCAGGTTGTGATCAAAAGGCTCGCCATACTCCTGCATGGCGGCGTTGAGAATGCGCTCACCCGCGTGGCCAAACGGCGGATGTCCAACGTCATGGACCAGCGCCAGGGCCTCCACCAGGTCTTCATTCAATCCCAGTTCATAGGCAATGGTGCGTGAAATCTGGGCCACTTCAATAGTATGCGTCAGGCGGTTACGAAAGTGGTCAGAACGGCGGCGGGTAAAGACCTGGGTCTTGTTCTCCAGCCGGCGAAACGCCCGCGAATGCACCACCCGGTCGCGATCGCGCTGGAAATCATTACGGTAGGCATGCGCTGGCTCAGGATAACGCCGTCCGCGGCTCTCCTCGGAGCGCATCGCATAAGAGGCAAGCATGGAAAGAGTCTAGCGTATGTGGGCGGGACCATGCAGGGATAAATAACAGCCAGAAATGATAATAGCCGCCTGTTTGCAGCGTTACGCTGTCCGCAATACTTTTTCAGCCGCCGGATAAATCAACAAACTCAGGCACCATCCCAGCACAGCGGAAGCTCCCAGGGCGATTTGCTTTGTCATTGCCAAGATCGGCCAGCCGTAATGCCAAGACGACTATCAAAGCGGCCGTCAGCACGCTAATGGCTACATGGCGGATGGACCCGCCAAGGGCCAAAGAGACGCCGACCCACGGGGAAAAATGCCATTTGGAGAGAAGTTCCTTGGCACGGCGAGCAAATAGATGCGCGTTTTTCGCGTTGATTCACGGCTAATTCATGCCGGCTCTATTGCTGTTTCTGCTGCGCCAGCTTGACCTTGGTGCTCTCCAGTTTCTTGGTCACACGGGCCACATCTTGCTGGTCCACGTCAGCGGGGACTGATTTGTTCCACTCGTCCAGCGCACGCTCCCAGTGCGTGGCCGCCTGCTTGAAGCGGTTGGTGCGGGCGTAGAGTTCGCCCAGGTGGTCCTGCACTGTGGCGTCATTGGGAGTCTTATCGGCGGCGCGGCGAAGGCTTTCTTCCGCCTGGTCGTAATTGCCCAGCTTAAAATAGGCCCAACCCAGGGAGTCCAGATAAGCGCCGTTTTGCGGATCAAGGTCCAGGGCCTTCTTGATCAGCGTAAGCGCCTCTTCCAGATGAGTGTTGTGGTCCGCCAGCATATAACCCAGATAGTTCAATGCCATGCTGTTGCTTGGATTCTGTTGCAGCACCTGCCGGAAAGCCTGTTCCGCCTGTTCAAATTTCTTCTGCCGCTCATAAATCGAGCCCTGCACAAAGCGGACATACTCTTTCTCTTCCGGGCGGACAGCCAGTTTTTCCGCCTGGGCAATCGCATCCTCAGCGTCCTTCCAGCGGCGGAGACGCATATATATCTGCGAGAGCATGATGTACGTATCGCGGTCCTCGGCCCCGCCTTTCAGGGCGGACTTGGCCAACTGAATACTTTCATCGGTCTTGCCGGCATCGGCCATTTGCTGGGCCAGCGTCAGCTTCAGACCTTTGTCATCCGGCAGTTTTTTCACTGCCTCCTGCGCGACTCGCGTGGCATCATTCCACTGTTTCTGATCGCGGTAGGCGTCGATCACATCCTGATAGCCGCGTGCAGCTTCATCCCCGCCCAGATCAATGATCTTGCGGAACGTCTCCATGGCCAGCAGCGGACGGCCTGCCTCGCGATAAATATTTCCCAGCCTCTCCAGAAACAGCGCCCGGTTGCTCTTGTCTCCGGCGCGCGCATCCGCAGGCAGCGGACGGCTCACCAGTTTCTGCAGGACCTGCGCGGCATCCTCATATTTGCCCTGCGCTTCCAGTATCAAGGCTTCGTTATAAGGAATCTCCAGGGAATCCTGCACCAGGGCGCTGGCTTTTTTAAGGTTCTCCATGGCCAGGTCAAACTTGCCCATGCGGCGGTAGATTTCTGCCACGCGCATGGCAGCGGTCGCATCCTGTGGATCGGCGTCCTGAATAGTTCTGTACTCATCCAGCGCGGCGTCCATCTGATTGTCATTGGCCAGATCTTGCGCCAGCCCGCGCATGGCATCCAGGTTTTCCTTGTCCATGCTCAACGCCTGGCGGAACGCTTCAATCGCTTTTTTATATTCCTTTTGCTGGTCGTAAGTGGTACCCAGCGCCGTATAAATTTTGGCAGACCGGCTGCTCTCAGGGATTGAGCTCAACAGCTCCGTTGCTTTCTTGAAATCACCCTCTTCGTTGTAAAGATATGCCAGGTTCGTTACGGCTTCTTCAGAGTTGGCGTCAAGCTGGAGGACGGTTTTAAATTCGTTCTCCGCCTTGACCAGGTCTTTATTCAGGAAATAGAGCCGGCCCAGCAGAAGATGATTATCTGCACTCTTGGGCTCAATCCTTACCATGGCCTCATATTGCTCAATAGCCAGCCCCAATACCTCACGCGATTGCGTTCCCGGCTGCATATCGCCTAGGGAACGCAGGTAAATGCGTCCCAGCAGCTTGTGCGCCTCAATGTTGTCTGGATCACGGTCAATGATCTGTTTGGCTTCCAGCACCGCATCCCGAATGCGTCCGGTCTTTGCGTAAAGCTCGGCCAGCGATGCGTTCAGGTACTCGGAAGAAGGATCATTCTCAATGGCGAGCCGGTATTCTTCAATCGCCTTGGTGGCGAACTCTGACCGGCCATACATCGCCATCATCTCTTCATACATATGCGCCAGGCCAAAGTGGTAATAGGCGGCAGCCTGGTCGACTTTCCTGGGAGCCTGGGGCTGGGGGGGAGCAGTGTCCTTTGACACTGCGCCTTTCTGCGGTTGAGCGCCGGGTGTTTTTCCGTGCGGGGCTTGCTGCGCCAAAGCGTTGCCACAGATGATCGATACCCCAAGAACAATAAGAAGGAGAGAGCGGATTTTTGCAAAAGTCATAGGCGAGCCAGATTACCCCTGAGTTAGATGCGCGGGCGCAGGTGCCGGTAGCGACTATTATCCCCTACAATTCTAGCCCCGATTCCCGCTCTTTGGCAGGGGGATAACATTTCTTTACTAGTGACGGAAGTGACGCACACCCGTAAGCACCATGGCCAACCCTAAGCGGTTCGCCGTATCAATTACTTCCTGGTCCCGCACCGATCCTCCGGGCTGGATAATGGCTGTTGCCCCCGCTTTGGCGATCTCTTCTACTCCATCCGGAAACGGAAAGAATGCATCCGAAGCCGCGACTGTACCCTGCAAAGGTAAGATCGCTTTCATCGCACCGATCTTGCATGAATCCACGCGCGACATTTGTCCTGCGCCCACGCCTACCGTTTGTCCCTCTCGCGCATAAACAATGGCATTTGATTTCACATGCTTGCAGACCTTCCAGGCGAACAGCAGGGCACGCTTCTCCTCCGGCGTGGGCGGTCTCTGGCTCACCACTTTAAGATCGGCTTCAGTCAGCGGACGCATATCCGCATCCTGTACCAGCATTCCGCCCGATACCTGCTTCATAGCAAACTTCCCCACACTCGCCTTTACTTCCACGATGCGCAGATTCTTCTTGGCGCTAAATTTTTCTCGCGCCTCAGGTGAATACCCCGGCGCGGCAATCGCCTCAACAAAGAGCTTTGCAATTTCTTCCGCAGCCGCTCCGTCAATCACCCGGTTGACGCCGATCACGCCGCCGAACGCCGAAACGGGGTCCGTTTCCTTGGCCCGCAGATATGCTTCCAGCAGGGTCTTGCCCGTGGATGCCCCGGAAGGATTGGTGTGCTTGATGATCGCACAGGCCGTCTCTTCAAACTCCTGCGCCAGGTCCCAGGCTGCTTGCAGGTCAACAATATTGTTGAAGGAAAGGTCCTTGCCCTGGAGTTGCTTCCCGTTGGCCACGCCTACACCGGAGCCGTCAGAATACATGGCCGCACGCTGGTGTGGATTTTCTCCGTAACGCAGGTCCATCACTTTGTTCAGTCCAAAGCGCAGGACAGCAGGAAAATCACCTCCAGCCTGAGGAAGCTGGAACTGCTCTCCCTCTTCCTTCAACGTGATTGCACTCAGTGTTCCGGCAATCGCGCTGTCATAGGCTGCTGTTGTGGCAAACGCTTTTTGCGCCAACCGCCAACGGGTGGCCAGCTTCAGTTCTCCACCGGAGCCCGCCATCTCCTGTGCAATGGCGGCATAGTCGTCCGGAGAGGTCACAATCGCCACGTCGCGAAAATTCTTCGCCGCCGAACGCACCATGGAAGGGCCGCCAATATCGATGTTTTCAATCACTTCATCAAAGTGGACGCCTGGCTTTGAAGCCGTTTTCTCAAACGCGTAGAGGTTGACCACAACCATATCGATGGGTTGAATACCATGCTCTTTTGCCGCTGCAACATGTCCAGCATTGCCCCTGATATGTAAAATACCGCCGTGGACTTTGGGATGAAGCGTCTTCACGCGGCCATCCATCATCTCCGGGAAACCTGTAAGATCAGAAATATCTTTCACGGCGATGCCGGCTTCACGCAGCAGCTTGGCCGTACCGCCCGTGGAAACCAGCTCCACCTTGAAAGCAGCCAGTTGACGGGCAAACTCGACCAGACCGGTTTTATCGGTAACGCTCAGGATGGCGCGCTGAATTTTGGGCATGATTTGTTCCTCTGGGAAGAGTGGAGAATTAAGGAATAAATTAGCAGTGCGCACTTGCTCTACGCAACCGGACTTAAAGCGAGCTTTTGCCGTACCAGGCCGTTGCCACAGCGTTACAAGCCTCACAATCTTAAAAGTGATAAAAAGAGGATTCAGAATGCCAGCGCCACACTCCAGATCACCATTCTTCACCCGCTTGCTGTCTACCGGATTGTCAGTTGCCGCCGCTGCTCTGCCGGTTGTGATTTCCCTGGCGCTTGCTTCCACTGCATGCGCACAGTCTTCAACAGCAGGCACAAAAAATAATCCCATTACCGGTAGCGCTGCTTATGCTGACTGGTCACAGCAAAAGCCCGGCGTATATCGCAAGATCACGGTTGCTGACATGCCCAAGCCGTTTGAAACGCAATCTGTTGATAACGGTCCAGACTTGGTGGCGCGTCCAGCAGGCGCCATGCCGCAGGCTCCAGCAGGGTTCAAAGTGGAAATTTACGCCGAAGGGCTGCGCAATCCGCGCGAACTCCGCACCGCTCCCAATGGCGACCTGTTTCTGGCTGAAAGCCGCAGCGGTGAAATCAAGGTTTTCCGTGGAATAGGAAAAGATGGCAAAGCGGCGCAAACCGAAGTATTTGCCAGCGGCCTGCAACAGCCTTTTGGGATTGCTTTTTATCCTGCCGGGCCTGATCCACAGTGGGTGTTCGTCGGCAATACCGGCTCCGTGGTGCGCTTCCCTTACCACTCAGGCGACATGAAAGCCAGTGGCGCTCCACAAAAGATCGCCGACCTTCCGGGCGGAGGACTGCTGCGCGGCG
>DAHUXF010000103.1 GCA_027307295.1 Acidobacteriaceae bacterium | reverse complement strand
TTCCAGGGTCTTCCAGTCGATAGCCAGCTTCTCTTCGCCCTTTGGGCCTTTGGTCTTCCTATAGAAACCACCTTTTACCTTGTCGCCCAGCAGCTTGCGCTCCAGCATCTGCTTGAAGAAATCCGGCAGCTTCAGCTCAGAGCGCTCATCCTGCACATTTTTACTGAAGTTGGTAACCACGCTGCCCAGCACGTCGAGTCCAACCAAATCTATCGTGCGAAAAGTGGCTGCTTTGGTCCAGCCGCCGCTGGAACTCAGCGCGTCCACCTCTTCAATGGTGAGGTCCATCTGCTGCATGATGTGGAAGACGTTCAATCCGGCAAACGTGCCGATGCGGTTGGCGATAAAGTTAGGCGTGTCTTTGGCCGTGACGATTCCCTTGCCCATGCGAACGTCACAGAAGCGCGCCACGGTCTCAATGGCCGCCGGATCGCTCTCCGGCGTGGGAATGATCTCCAGCAGGCGCATGTAGCGCGGCGGATTGAAGAAATGCGTACCAAACCAGTGGCGGCGAAAATCTTCACTGAATCCCTGGGCAATGCTGGCCACCGGAAGTCCGCTGGTGTTGGTGGTAATGATGCTGCCGGGCTTGCGCACGGCCTCCACTTTTTTGAGCAGGCCGCGCTTGATCTCCAGGTTCTCGGCCACGGCTTCAATGATCCAGTCAACGTCGGCAAGAAGATTCATGTCATCATCAAATGTGCCGATGGTGATCAGGCGTTCCAGCCCTTTCTCAAAGAACGCCGCTGGGCGCGACTTGATGGCAGCATCCAGTCCTGCGCTCACCAGCTTTCTGCGCGCGGCTTTGTCGGTGCTTTGGGCTGCGTCAGGTGTAACGATATCCAGTAGCACGCAGGGCAGACCGGCGTTGGCAAAATGCGCGGCAATCCGGGCGCCCATGGTCCCTGCGCCAAGCACAGCAACCTTATTAATTCGCTGATGTGAGGTCGCCGCGCCTTTACTGCTGGTTTGCGGTGCAGCACCATTTGAGGTCCGGGACTGAGGGACGGCAGGAACAGCAACATTACTCATCTGGGCATCTCCTGGGGTTGGCTGGAACGGGTGAGTAGACGAGTCGTGACACGTTCAGAATGATAACAGCTTTCATAAAGTCGGTCCGTAGTTGTGGGATGAGCTACAACACAAAAGCGAACATAAAACAGCGACCATGGAAATACTGCAAAACCGGGAATGGGCGGTTACCAGGGGGCCCGTAAATCACTATTTTGCAGCAGGGACAGTCTACTGAATGAACATTCATTCAGTCAATAATCTTTGTTTCCTGAATGGCCAGTTCCTCTGACGGGACTGGAGCGTCGGTTAAATTTTTATTGCCAATCCTCACGCGCCAGAAACCAGCCATTCTCCACGTATTTCCACCCGATGTGCTCATAATAATGACTCGCGATCTTTGAGGCCCGCAAAATCCACTGCACCTCCGGCCCGTAGTGCGCCGCCACCCGCGCCAGCAACTCCTTCCCGATACCGGTTTTCTGGTACTGAGGATGCACGGCCAAGTCGCACACGTAGCCGTCAAACGCTCCATCAGTCCAGCCGCGCAGGATGCCCACAAGTTGCGGGTCACTGCCATCGTCAGGTTTTGCCCAGGCTGTACACACCACATTGGAGCCTGCATACATGCGGCGGATACGGTCCAAGCTCTGCGTTGGACGCTTCAACAAAGCTGCGTCATAGAGCCGGGCGATTTCTAGGGCTTCGGGGCGAAGGTCATGGCGATAGATGAGAGGCATAAAACAGATTGTAGTTGTCTCGGCGGAATGTTCTTCCCGCATTGGAACGATGATGGTCTTTTTTGGGAACCGCCTTGTCCTGGTTTTTATCTCGCGGGTGCCAGAGGGCTATGGTAGGTTGATTGCCGAATCTGCGGTCCATACACGCGATTGCAAGCGCGCTATGTTTTGCTGCCGGCTTCTTACCTGGCTCGGTGGCGCAAGCCATCCGAACTTTTCCCACAGAAAACTTAAGGAGGAACATCCCCATGCAGAAGAGGGTATTACCCATACTATGCATTTTGGCCGCAAGCCTGCTGATGGCGTCGCCTTCAGCGCAAGCTTTGACCCACAATATCCTGCTGATCCACGGCAGGTCTGATTCCAGCAATGAACAATTCGGCGTCTTTACCTTTGACCAGCACCAATACTGGAGCGGCAGTCCCGCAACCGCCGATGGCCATGTCTTCTTTGTGCAGTGGGACGCATGGAACCGGACCTTTGATGACACCACATGCCCCGGCGGAGAGTGCATCATTAATAACGCAGTCAACAGCCTGTGCAATGTAAATAATGGCCAGGAGTGCTGGATCATCTGTCACAGCGCCGGATGCGCGGCATTTGAAAACTATCTGGCAAAATCCAACTACTGCTGCAACCCGATTTTTATTGCCCACGTGATGGCCGCCAGCAGCGCCGCCGGAGGATCGGAGATCGCGAACGTTTTCTCCTGGCTGGGGCATACCATCGATAAATCGCTGACCGTGAGCTATGCGCGAGGCGCATACGACCATAACAACATGCAGGGCGTGGTAGTGCGTGGCTTTGGCGGCACCTTCAACAACACTGCCACGGCATGCCTGTTCTTCCCGTCACAAAGCGTCACCAGCACCAGCAACCCGAACTGCAACCGCTGCGGCCTGTTCGGAGGCGATTCACAATGCGCTGATGGCGCTGTAGCCCTGCACAGCACATGCGGACACAACCGTGCAGCATCGTTTCAGGATTGCAACAGCACGCTCGCTCCCCACAATGACACAGCCGGAACTTATTCTTTCCACGGCTGGTGGATCACTGACCAGGCATGCAACGGACAAGGCGGCAATAGCTGCAATTGGTCCGGTCCGTATTCTCCTAACACAAACTGGAATCCCGGATTCAAGACCTACAACGTGGACCATGGCGGTGGCGCGGTGAATGCAATCGCTGAATATAGCTTTGCTCCGTTCGCTCTTTGTCCGTAGCCGGAGCGAATACGGCCACCCGGTTCCAATTCATATCCACCACGTTTGAGATTTCGGAGGAAAGAAAATGCCGAACACGCAAAAGATATTACGGTCCGCTCCGGCAGGGTTTACGCTTTGCCTGCTCTTCGCCACACTTTTTGCCGCTATGGGACGCACGGCCCACGCCCAGGCCGTGAAAGATGCCGGGCAAAGCAACACCAGTCCAACGCCGTTGAATGACGCAACCGGCCAGGCGACGATTGCGGCCTTCAAGGAGTTCACGCAGTATCCACCTGAATCCCGTCCGCTGCACACGGCGAACTGGGACTTGCTGCATCCATGGTCGACGGACACTCCATCGCTGCCGATGATTCCACGATCCAGCATGCGCCAGATAGAGTCTCTTCGCGCTGCCGGCGTGCCTGAAGAAGAAGCATGGCAAAGCGTTGCCCTGCCCGCTTCCCTGCCACGCTATCAATTTGTAATGAACAAAACCATCCTGGCAGGAACACAAGACGAGCTGCAGGCGCAACTCACGGTCGCCTCTAATCAGGGCGCGGCATTGCCTCTGCGAATCCACGTCACACAAGCTGAGGTCATTGGAGATAGCGATTTTGGCTCGCCTAACCTGGGTCGCGTGCCGTTTTCCTGCACCTCAGACGCGACAGTATGCACCTTTCGCTGGAAAGCTCCTTCGGCGCAAAAGCAATTCTGGGGGACCCTGGAACTGGTGGTAACGGCGACGGTGGAGGGTATGGCCGGCGACTTCGTGATCCGGCAGCCGTTCTTTTCATCACCCATGGTGGCCGGAAGATTCACCGGCCAGTTCGACGAGCGGCTTGAAAACGGATCGCTGGTGATTGATGCGGGCGTCCAGGTACAGAAGCGCATGGCGTGTTTTGTGAGCGCAAACCTTTTCTCCATCGACAAGAATGTGCCCACCCATCATGCCGAACGCCGGATGATCGTTGATCCATCCATGAAGACCATCTCGCTCAACTTCTTTGGCAAGGTCTTCCGCGACCAGGGACATGAAGGCGCGTTCCGGCTGCAGGACCTGAAGGGCCAGTGCGAGAACCTGGCGTATCCGCCGGAATGGTTTCTGGATAGCGCTTCACACCAGGCGGAGTTGCAGAAGTTCCAGAGCGTTCCACCAACCACCCAAGAGCCTTCGCGAATCTACTTTGAATTCAACAACCTCACATACACAACCCGCAGATATGCGAACGGAGTCTTTTCTGACCAGCCATGGCAATCTCCGGAAAGCGCGCGCAAGCTGGAAATGTTCAAGAAAGCTGCAGCCGAACTCAACAATCCGGAGATGGATGCGCGTAAACGCCAATTACAGGCCCAACAACCCAAGTAACCCAGGACGGTCGGTCCGCTTGGTCTGTAGATTCAGACCGCATTCGCAGCCAGGAATGCGGTCTTTTGGCACTCTGAAGGTATAAACTGCGAAATCACGGAAGCGCATTCTCTTGCGCTTCCGTAATTCTTGTTAGCCTCCTCAAGGTGATTTCAGTTCGGGCGAGTTGGGTGGCGTCGCTTGTTCCTGTAAGAATGTGAAGATTTCGAAAGTCATCTACCCGCTTGTAGCGCGAACTGCAAAAAGGCGCGGAGCCGAGGCCAGTCTCCGCGCCCATGGCTCAGGAGTTATCGGTCATCACCACCGTCACGGTCCCTATTCCGGTCACGGTCTTCATCGTGGCGCTCGCGGTTTAGAAAATTGTTCACCACAAAGCCGGCCACGTTACGTCCAAGCTTCTTGCCTGCGGCCAGATCAAAGCGAAAATGTTGACCCGCAAAAATCCGGCTCAGGGATGCTTCCGTTGCAGCGTCAGAGAAAGCAGTAAATGAACGGCTGGTTCCGGGCAGGACCTCAGAGGTTACAGTGAATGTAAAGTGGTCTTGGTGGAAAAAGGAGGCGAGCACAAAAGCTCCGGCTGCACTGATAACGGCATGAGCGCCTGGGTAGGACGGATCGGGGGCCGTTTTGCCAACCTCAGGGATCCAATTAGGATCAACAGTTGTCAGCGGGTTTCCATCTGTATCTGCAGCATGAACCGCTGTTACGGGCCTCCAGAAGTTGTACGTATACTTTGCATCATAGAAGGCAATGACGGAGTCGGCAATTGCCAGATCCAGTAGAGCAAAGAGTCGCGCTGTTTCTGCCGTGTCGAGTCCGCGTGCCTCGGCTGTGGTTTGCGCGATCTCATTCCAGTAATTTTGAATCGGACCGTTCCAGAAATGGCCGGTCAAAGCCTGGTCCGCTGTGGCAGAGGTGCTGTTGATAACCCCATCGGCCTTAATCTCATTGAAAGCATTGGCGTAATCATCTGAAGTCAATGCCGGAGGCGGACCGGGTCGAAACTGCCGTGCACGCTCCAAGGTGAAGGGCGTGACCTGACTCCAATGGGTAAATTGGGCTGGGGCAAAGTTTGGCGGCGTCAATTGATAGGCTCCAGGCGTATTCATCGGAACAAATGCAATCAGCGTCGCATTGGAACCGTCATTTTTTCTCAGACCGAGTATATGGTCGGCTACCGTTTCTCCCACGCGAACCCCTTCGGTCTTTTTCTCATTGTTTGCAATTCCATCTAGGTCCTGTTGCAGCTGGGTGTCCAACTGGGTCTGGAACTGGGGATAGAGTGAAACAAGAACGCGATGAGCTGCGGCTGCAGCGGCGGCTCTCTGAGAAGCGTTTCCAGGAATGCCCCTCAAATGTACCAAAAAGGGTTCGTGTGTCTTTGAAATCGAATTTACGGCATCGTAAATTGCGGCGTGCAAGATCGCAAAGCTCCGCGTGGGATGGACGGTTGCCGGCTGTGCGCCTGCTGTGCGAACAATGGTGAGCAGGCTTTTATTCCACTCAACCACAATATTTGTCGCTTTCTGCGAACCAGTCTGTACCTCCTGCTCATCGGTCCTGCTTGCGGCTGCAAATGTCTGCGTTGCTAAGATAACGGTCAAGGTAGCGATAGTCCCAAGGGTCTTAAACATGAGGGGTCCTCCATAGTTAGGTGAGAAGCATCAACTGAAATTGCAAAAATGAGATGTTGTTGAATCGTGCTCTGATTTTGCGTATGGAGCTACAAGAACGTGGATATTTGTGAGATCAATCCTTGATCTTTATCCACTTAGTCAAAGAACCAGGCGTTGCGGTTTTTATTCCGATATTCATCCATTTTTAAACTTTGATTGAATTGGTATTTGTGCGAATCCCAAGCCACGCCTGTGCCGGGCATGTCCTGGGAGACTAAGCTTACAAGCCTAGTTCCCGGTCTTTCATTGGAGGTGCCTACGACATATTTTGGGGTCGCACAAAAATATGTCCTGTTCGACAAGTGTCTGGCTGCTGTCTGGAGAAACAAATATTTGATTAGAGCAGTTTCTCGGGATAGGCTTCCACATATTCCAGCGCCTTCTGCGCCATCTCCCGTTCTCCGCTATAGCTAAGCTTGGCTGGCGCTTCGGACAAGGGCATCCAATATGCGCGACGGACTTCATGTTGCATCTCGGGCTTGATATCACCGATCTGGCCGGCGTGATATTTCATCAGAAAGAAAGACACTATCTTGAATGCTTTCTCATTCCCCGCCCATTTGCGCACGTAGACATATTTAACGTCGCCGAGCTTTACAATCAGCACGGCCTCCAGCCCGGTTTCTTCATGGACTTCGCGCTCCGCGGTCTGGGCAGGCTTTTCTCCGGCGTCAACATTACCCTTGGGGAGCGCAACCACGTGTTTGCGGTCTTCCGGTTCGCCTTCCCGGCCCGGTTCAATGACTGCCACCCACCATTTTTTTTGCATGTGGCGCACAACCACCGCGCCTGCTGAAAATTCACGGACCATATTTATAGAAATGCACTTTCCGGGTGGCACGCCGGGGAATACTGACTAAAACTTTGATTCCAGGCCGCCTGTTTCGCTTTCCTTAACCCTTTTGAGGTTACCAAGGTCACCCGCGCTTGCGCTATTTCAGGCGGAAAAATGCCGAAAAATATGATGAAACTATTGTTATACATACGGCGTTTAACTTAAGGTGCACCATTAGCGGCGAACCAGCATCTTACGTTACGGATGCAAAAAGCCGCGGTCTGAAGTGTCAGCTCTAAGGAGCGCCCTGTGAAGAATCCGTTGAATAAAATCGTACGCTCCGTCCGGGCCCTGGGACGCGAGCTTTCCCGCCATACCGTTGCCGATAACCCAATTGACGCTCCCAGGCAGCCCAAAGTGGGCCTGGCCCTGGGTGGAGGTTTTGCCCGCGGATTGGCGCACATTGGCGTCCTGAAAGTATTGGAAGAAGAAAATATCCCTATCGACTTTATCGCCGGCACCAGTGTGGGATCGGTAATCGGTGCGGCCTATGCCAGCGGCATCAGCGCCAAGGAACTCGAAGAGATCGCCTCACTGGTGCGATTCAAGGATTTTTCCCGTTGGACTTTCTCCCGCTTTGGGCTTTTCAGTAATGACAAAATGTCCGTCTTCCTGCGCAAAATACTGCGCTGCCGGACCTTTGAAGAGTTGCGCATCCCCCTGGCCATTGCCGCCACGGACATCATGACCGGCCAACCGGAGGTCTTTACCAGCGGCGAGCTGGTAGACCCGGTGCGCGCCAGCTGTGCTTATCCGGGCATGTTTCATCCAGTAAAGATCGATGGCCGTCTTTTTGTTGATGGCCTGCTGGCCCATGCTGTTCCCGCCATGCCTCTGCGTGACATGGGAGCCGAGCGGGTGATCTCCGTTTACCTGTCCGCGCATTGGGTCAAGAAAGGCGGCCCGCGCCATGTTTTTGACGTGATCGGGCAATGTTTCTCCATTGCGCAGGAACGCATGTGCGGCCCCTGGAAGTCTGCTTCTGACGTTTTGGTTCAACCTGAAATTGGTGAGTTTGCCTATGATGATTTTGTCCGCGCACCTGATCTGATTCGCGCCGGCGAAGCGGCCACCCGAGCGGCCCTGCCGGAAATTCGCGCGTGGCTGCCTGCACTGGAGCTTAAAGAAATGGCGACAGGAGACGCCAACCCGGCGTGGCAATCCCCAGCGGAGCCTGCCCCGGTTAAGCCGTAAACCGCAAAAAACCTAAAGCACGATAAACGGAAAATGCGTCAGGACCATTCCTTGTGGAGAATCCACTTCGATGATGAACCTGTCCGAGATCGGCAGATCACCGGCTTTGATGGTGATGCGGTAGATCCGCTCATCATACGGCACATCGGCAGGCACGCCAATCATCGTAATCGATTCAGGCGTAATTTCATGCGCTTCCAGTCCACGGTAAACGCGGACATGGAATTTCAGACCCAGCAAAAGCGCGTTAGGATCGCCCGGCGCATTGACTGCGATGGCGCGGGTATCCAACAGGCTCTTGCGCAGCGATGCCGTAATGCGGAAGCTGAAGCGGCGGGGGAATTTCTCCACCGGCGCGCCGTCGGCGCGGACCAGGCGGGCGTGGATGCCCTCCGAAACATGCCGCGCACCCTCAATTTCCGAACATTCAACGAGCCCCATGATGGAAAGCGTTACGCCTGAGGGCTTTAATACCATGACTTCATATCCTGCGGGCATCGTAGAGCGCAGCCCGGCATCACTGTCGCTGGGCTTTCCCGCACCCGTCAAAACACCACATAGCAGCATACATACCAGCAAAGCGCGAAAAATATTGAGAGGTACTTTCATGACACGTTTTCAGCCTGAATCTGGCGTTTCCGAACCACGCCGTGATAAACAAGAAACCTCGTATGATGAGAGAAG
>DAHUXF010000102.1 GCA_027307295.1 Acidobacteriaceae bacterium | reverse complement strand
GGTGCGCCGTTGATGTGGGACTTGAGCTTCCAGAGTTCTTTGATCATCATGTCTTTTTCGTCGCGACTCAATCCGGCCAGCAGTTCGATGATCCACTGCTCGTGCCGCGCAGCCATCTCGCGAAAACGTTTGACGCCGCTTTCCGTGAGCTTGACGGTGTAGGCGCGGCGGTCTCCGGGGCTGGGGGTTCGCGTGACCAGGCCTTCCTGTTCCAGTTGGTCCGTAATGCCGGTGACGTTTCCGCCTGAGACCATCAGGCGTTGTGAAAGTTCGTTCATCCGCAGGCCTTCGGCGTTGCGCTCCAACTGGGCCAGCAAATCAAAACGGGGCAAGGTGGTGTGGAACTCACGCCGCAGCCGGTGACGGATCTGAATTTCAATGCGGACGGTGCAGGAAAGCAGGCGAAGCCACAACCGCAGCGCCTGATGGTCTTCCTTTTTCGCGCGCGTCTCCAGATCAAGAACAGCGCCAGCGCCGTTCCCATTGCGCGGATATTTCTTCCGTACAGTTGAAGCGCTAGACATCCCTGCATCTCCTTGTTGCCCACCGCTCGAATCTCTGTGACAGTAATTCGGTCATACCTGCAACATCAGCTGGGCGCGTGCCAGGTTCCTTTCCAGTTGTTGTTTACCGCTCAGATATTGTTTGGGCCATGTTATGTCAGTGAAGCCGAGCTTGGCCGCTTCATGCAACGTCCATGCCGGATCGGCGAGATGCGGGCGGGCAATCGCACACAAATCGGCGCGTCCCGCAGCGATAATAGTGTTCACATGGTCGCCTTCAAAAATATTGCCGACAGCAATGGTGGGAATGCCGACCTCATTGCGAATTTTGTCTGCGAATGGGACCTGATACATGCGTCCGTAGACTGGCTTCTCTGCTTTGCTGACCTGGCCGGAGGAGCAGTCGATTACGTCAGCACCAGCTTGCTTAAAAAGGCGTGCGACCTGCGCTGCATCTTCCGGGCTGAGGCCACCCGGCACCCAATCCGTGGCGGAAATGCGGACGCTCATGGGCCGGTCTTCCGGCCAAACTGCGCGCATGGCGGAAAATACCTCCACTGGGTAGCGGCACCGGTTTGTCACTGAGCCACCGTATTCATCCTTGCGCAGATTGGTCAGTGGAGAGATAAAGCTCGACATCAAATAGCCGTGCGCACAGTGAAATTCCAACCAGTCAAAGCCCGCAGCGGCAGCACGCCGTGTGGCCGCGACAAAATCTGCCTTGATATCGCACATCTCCTGGCGGGTGGCTTCATGAGGAACCTGGGACACATCTTCTATATAGGGCAAAGGCGAGGCAGAGAGTAGTGGCCAGTTGCCGGATGGAAGTGGTTGATCGATCGCGTCCCATCCCACCCGGGTGGACCCTTTGCGTCCTGCATGGCCGAGTTGAAAGGCAATCTTTGCGTCAGTATGCGTATGGACAAAATCAACAATGCGCTTCCAGGCTTTTTCCTGGACATCATTCCACATGCCGGGGCATCCGGGGGTGATGCGCGCGTCGGGGGATACGCATGTCATCTCCGTGCCCACCATGGCAGCGCCGCCCATGGCGCGTGCAGCAAGATGCACCAGATGGAAGTCGTTGGGCGCGCCATCATTTGCCATGTAGGTGGCCATGGGTGACACCACTACACGATTTTTTAATGTGATGCCACGGATGGTTATTGGCGTGAACATGGGCGGAGCAGGCCGGGTAGCGCCACTGCGCCGGGCGAACCATGTTTCCACGCTTTCCACATAGGATGAATCGCGCAGCTTCAGGCTGGCATGTCCCAGGCGCTGGCTGCCGGTCAATAAGCTGTACGTAAACTGCTCCGGTTCCAGATGGACGTAACGTTCCACCTGTTCAAACCATTCCATGCGGTTGCGCGCGGCGCTCTGCAGCTTGAGCGCTTCAAGTTCGCGTTCTTCCTGATATCGTTGCAGCCCGTCTTCAATCTTTCCAGCGTGGGTTGAGAGCACACGGGCCAGAGCGATGGCATCTTCCATTGCCAGCTTTGTGCCCGAGCCAATGCTGAAATGCGCGGTGTGCGCCGCATCTCCAATCAGCACTATATTGTTGTGAAACCACCTTTCGCACAAAATCCTGTTGAACTTCAACCATACGGCTGGGCCGCGCAAATGGCTGGCATTGGAGATAAGCTTGTTGCCATCCAGCCGTTCCGCAAAGAGCCTGCTGCAAAAGGCAATGGATTCTTCCTGCTCCATCCGGTCCAACCCCGCGCCCTTCCAGTTTTTCTCCGGCGTCTCAATGATGAACGTGGACCATTCTTCATCAAAACGATAAGCATGCAGGTTGAACCAGCCCCATTCCGTTTCCCTGAAGTCGAATGTAAATGCATCAAGTTTTTTTCTGCTGCCCAGCCAGATAAAACGGTTCTGCCGCACCTGAATGTTGGGTTTGAAGACGTGCTCGTGTTTGCGCCGCGTGATGGACGATGCCCCATCCGACGCGATGACCAGATCATACTTTGATGCGTAATCATCCGGGTCAGTGATTTCCGTTTGGAAAACCAGCTTTACTCCAAGACCGGCGGCGCGCTGCTGCAAAATTTGCAGCAGCCTGATCCGGGCAATGCCGCAGAAGCCATGCCCGCCGGATGTAATCTTGCGGTTCCTGAAGAACACGTCAATGTCGTCCCAATGGCGGAATGAGCGAGTAATTTCGGCGTGTGTCTCCTCGTCAATGGTTTTAAACACATCCATGGTCTTGTCTGAGAAAACAATTCCCCAGCCGAAAGTGTCGGTCGGGCGATTGCGTTCAAAGACAGTAATGTCCCAGGACGGATTGGCTTTTTTGGCAAGGATTGAAAAGTACAATCCAGCGGGGCCGCCACCCAGGCAGGCGATTCTCATACAGAAGCCTCCTGCCGAATGCTTAATTCCTTGAGGGCAGCCGCCAACTGTGCGCCGGTATCATCAGCCAGGGCCGCATCGCGGAGACCTCTTAGGTGGGCCGCAGCATCTTTTATCCTGCGAAGCGCCGGCAGGGCTTGCATTAACGCATCAAAATTGCGGTTGCCCAGCACGTATGTGTCACCATAACCTTTGATTAACCGTGGACACTCAGCTACTTCGAGCGCCAGTTCGTAGTCCAGCGGGGCCAATTCTTTTACATGAGACAGCCAGTCGTGGATGCGCTGGTGCTCGCGTTTGAAGCGCAGAGTGCTTCGCCGCCACCGCCGCAGACTGGCGACAAGATACAGTTGCAGGAACCCGCTAAGTGATGTTGTCTTGAGCACTTTGCCGTTTTTAGTTACGCGATTGATCAGCGCTGCTACCCACTGGGTGCGTAGAATCCATGATCCCAGTCGCGCAGGTAATATGTCCGCAAATTCTTCCACGCGGGGATGAAGGAACTCGTTAATCTCCAGCAATTGTTTGCTCTCGACGCGCGCTTCCTGCTGCACGCGCTCAAACCGCGTGCGCCGGGTTTTCAGGTCGGCGACCCTGATGGCATCTTCGTAGGACATCCACAAAGCAAGATAGCGTGCTGTTTCCCCAAGCAAGGCAAAGCTATTTTTACCGTGCTGCTGGTCCAGTATTTTGACCGGATCAAGCTGGTCAAGATATTCGGCGGCATAAGCAAGGTCTTGATAGTCGGCCAAGCGCTGAATTCCAGCCAGCACGATGGTGTGACTGGCAGCAGGGAAATTGGCTGACACGCGCGACGCTAGTTGTTGCAGTGCTGGACCGATTTTTGGGATCGTGGTTTTGGTTGCTGGAGCAGGCGTGCTTGCCGGCGCGATTGCAGCCTGCGACCCGGCAGCAAAGGCCTTGAGACTGGATTCAACCGAGATGCCGCTGCGGACAATCGCCTCTTCAAACTGCTTGCCGTTGAAGGGAAGTGTTGCCGATCCGGCAAGCGCGCCGAAGAGCGTGGCGCTGATCACGCTCCGCGTTTCATCTGCCATACTTGCAAAATCGTAAGCCACAAAAGTTTTAGCCGCTTCGCGGCCGGACTGAAGCAAAGCTTCGGCATCCACGCGGCCATCTCCCATGGCGGTCTTTTCGGTCATGGAAAACACACGATTGGTTGAAGCAATCAATGTTGTGCGATCCGGCGTGACCAGTCCGCGCGTGATGGCCCGCCCGGCTTCCATCAATTCAGAAGCAATCACTACGTCCACTTCGCCCGGAACCGGCATGAGCGCCATCACAGGGGGCTTGCCTGCTTTCATCGCTTCGGCTTCCGGAAAAAGCTCAACATAATAAATTGTGGAGCCGGTGCGCTGGGCCACGCCGGGCACGGATGTGGTCTGCGCCAGATATCCGGAATGTTCCGCCATGTCCACAATCCAATCAGCAAGAACGCCGCCGCCTTCACCTCCCATGGCCAGAACGGCAATGTTGATCGACCGCGCAGACGGCGCGGGATTGTTTGGCGGAACGGCGTGAGATATCTGGCTGCTGCTCATTGGATTGCTCAGGCTGTGATTCTGGCCAGGCGACGGTCAATGCGCCGTTGCAGCATACCGATGACCGCGTGCCTGAACTTGTTCTTCAAGCGGTCCCACCTGCCAGGGTTTGAAATGATCTCAGCGCGGAAGAAAGATGGGCAAAGCCGCGCTGCATGGGCCACCTCGCCGCAAAGTCCGCAACCGATGCAGCTATCAAGCACTGCTGCCACAGGGTCTTTTCTTAGCGGATCAGGATTTGGCATAACGGTGAGTGAAGGGCAGCCTGAGAGGCGAATGCAGGAATGGTCTCCCGTGCATGTGTCCGGATCAACGCCAAACCGTTCACGCACCACGCGCTGCCCCTGTTCTATGCGCTTCTTGATCTGCGGCTTGGTCCTGCGTTGCTCATTCAGCGCGCATTCGCTCTGCGCGACAATCACTTTGGGCCCTTTTTCTTTCGTGGTGAGCGCTTCCTTGAAAATATCGCGCACGGCAGCCACGTTATACGTATTCGTGATGGTCTTGACCCACTTCACTCCCACGCCGCGCACTGCGTCAGCAATCGGTTGGCGGGTGGTGCGTATCGGATTCAGGGCCTGTGAGGAGAGAATGTCCTGGCCGCCGGTTGCAGCGGTGTAACTGTTGTCCACGACTACCAGCACACTGTCACTCTGGTTGAAGACGGCGTTCCCAACGCCGCTGGTCAGGCCGTTGTGCCAGAAGCCGCCATCTCCCATAAAGCTGATGGTGCGTTTGCTGGTGTCATTTGTCTTGAAGGCTGCTGCGCTTGCCCATCCCAGACCGTAACCCATGGTATGAGCGCCAAGGTTGAAGGGCGGCAAAATAGAAAAAAGATGGCACCCAATGTCGGAAGAGATGTGATGTGGCCCCAACTCTCGTTCCGCGAGCTTCAGCGCGGTAAAGATCGGGCGCTCAGGGCATCCCGTGCAAAAAGATGGAGGACGCGGCTGTACAGCATTGATGATTGGCAGGGAGGCCTGCTGTCCGCCAACGGATTGCACCAATCTGGGCAGATGGTTGTGGTCAAGCAGTGCGGGAGCCTGGCTGGCAAAGAATTTGTGCAGGCCCCTGGTTACGACGGAAGCAGTGTATTCGCCAGCCATGGTTAACAGGTCTTTGCCGAATATCGTGGTTGCAATGCCTGCCTTCCGCAAAATGGCATGCAGGTTCTGCTCAATGAAATCCGGCTGGCCTTCTTCCACTACCAGCACAGCGCGTTTGCCGGCGCAGAACTTTGTTACTTCAGCATCAATGAGCGGGTATGTGACGTTCAGAACGTAGAGCGGTATTTTGCTGTCGCCAAAGGCATTTGAGAGGCCCAGGAGTTCCAGTCCGCGCACCACGGAGTTGTACATTCCGCCTTGCAGGATGATGCCAAAGTCCTGCGCTCCATCCGCAAAGAATTCATTGAGATGGTTTTCCTGGATAAACTTCTGGGCGGCGGGCCAGCGTGTATGAATTTTCTCCTGCTCATGCAGAAAACTGCCCGGCGGCAGGACGACGCGGCTGGCATCGCGCACCGGGTTCTCCATTGCGTCCTTGAGGGTAAATTCTGGCCGGACATTATTCTTGGCGATGAAGCGGCCATGCACGTGACAGGCGCGTATGCGCAACTCCAGCATCACTGGCGTATGGCTGGCTTCAGAAAGCTCAAATCCCTGTTCTACGGCGCGAACGATGGAAGGCAGGTTCGGACGCGGATCAAGCAGCCATATCTGCGACTTCATGGCGAAAGCGTGCGAGCGTTCCTGCATGATGCTCGATCCTTCACCGTAGTCTTCGCCAACAATAATCAGCGCGCCTCCGGTGACGCCGCCTGAGGCGAGGTTCGCCAGCGCATCGGATGCCACGTTGGTGCCCACGGTCGATTTAAAGGTCACAGCGCCACGCAAAGGATAGTTCACTGAAGCGGCGAGCGTCGCGGCGGCGGTCGCTTCAGAAGCGCTGTGCTCAAAGTGGACGCCCAACTCCGCCAGGATGTCATTGGCGTCGGTGAGCACGTCCATTAAGTGCGAGATGGGAGCGCCCTGGTACCCGGCGACATAAGAGATTCCGGACTGAAGCAGGGCCTTGGTAACGGCAAGAATGCCTTCGCCGCGAAATTCCTGGCCCTCGCCGAGATACAGGCTCTGGACTTCTTTTTTGAAATATCTCTCGGCCATGTATGCCTCGGTGCGTCTTGTGTGTCGCGCAAGTCGATTTTGTAAGGAACCAGGCGACGCTCAGCCTAGTCCGGCTTCGGCGGGGACTTGGCGAGAAATTCTAGGTCTAAATATTTTATATGTCAAATTTCTTGCCAACGCCTGTTTCCCGGACTATATTTCGTCTCTTGGGAAGGGTGTCTATGAAACGTCATTCAACAATGGTTGTGATGCTGGCTGTGTTCCTGCTTCTGGCGTCTATGTTCTCGATTGCGCAAACAATCACAGCTTCACTGCAGGGCCGCGTGCTGGATAAGTCCGGCGCCGTATTGCCCAGAGCCACCATCAGCGCGTCCAACACTGATACCGGGTTTTCGCGTTCCGCCACCAGCGGTGACAACGGCGACTACAAGATCAGTTCACTGCCTGTGGGCAATTATAAGATCACGGTGAGCGCACCCACGTTTCAGCCCCAAACCAGCACCCTCACGCTGGCCCTGGGAGACGCCGTGTCGCTTGACTTCACTTTGGTGCCGGGCCAGGTGGAACAGCAGGTCACAGTTTCTTCAGAAGCCCCGCTGGTGGAGCCGACGCGCACCTCCACGGATTCCGTGATTGCTCAGGCGCAGATCCAGAACCTTCCCGTGAACGGGCGGCAGTTCATTGATTTTGCTTTGCTTGCTCCCGGCGTCACCATCGGTGATACCACCTCCGGCAGCACGGACGTAATTATTGAGCCGGTAACGAAGCTCTCTTTTGCCGGGCAGAACATTCATTACAACTTTATTGCCATTGACGGAGCGGACAACATCTCCACGGCTTCCGGCGTGCAGAAGACCACGCCTTCCACGGACGCGGTGCGCGAATTTCGCGTGATCAATAACACTTATAGTGTTGAAGCGGGCAGAGCTGTCGGCGGGATCGTGAACATCATCACCAAGAGCGGCACCAATGACGTGCACGGCAGCGTGTATGAATATTTTCGCAATAACGCCATGGATGCCAAAAGCGAACTGGCTGCGCCGGGCCTGAACAAGCTGCAGCAGAACCAGTTCGGATTTACCCTCGGCGGTCCCATCAGAAAAGACAAGACGTTTTACTTTGGCAACTATGAGGGACAGCGGCGGAATGAGAACCCTTTTTACAATTCCATCATTCTGGCGAATCTCGCGCAGATCAACCAGTTCAAGACCAATTTTGGGCTGTCCACGGAGCAACTGAACGTAAACAGAAAGAGCGACTACGACAATTTCCTGCTCAAGCTGGACCATTCGTTGACGGACCGCGAATACTTGTTTGTCCGTTATTTCTTTAATGATGGAAGGCTCACCAACGTTTCTCCACTGAATGATGGGTTTGATCTGCCGTCCGGCTTTAAGGACAACAATTTGCGCGACCAATCGCTGGTGGCAAGTTTGTCTTCCACCCTGACCTCAAACCTGGTGAATGAAGCGCGCTTTCAATACGGGCATCGCACATTTGATTTCCCCACTGTCACCACGCAGCCGCACCTTGAGGTGCTCAACACTTTCACGGCGGGCGTGAACCGCGGCAATCCGGATTTCTATCAGGAAGGCCGGGTGGAGATTGTGGACAACGTTACATGGCAGCGAGGCAAGCACACCTTTAGTTTTGGCGGCGACTTCAGCCATGTGAACACGCTGGAATCGTTTCCTCTTTTCTACCCTTTCGAAGCTGATTTCGGATGCCTGTTCACGGCGCAGTGCCCATTCAGCCTGCAAGCCGGGCCCCGCAGGTAATTTTCTTTGAACGTTTTAAAGCGCCCAACTTTACCGAACCAACCTTCAATACTTCAGTGTTTCAAGGGCAGCGTATCTCCAATGCTGTACGTAACCAGGCAGAAGGAGAAATCGGCCATACCTATGGGGGGCTGTATATCCAGCACGCATGGCACGTCGCCAATAATTTTTCATTGAATTATGGATTGCGATACCAGTTTGAAACGTTCCCTTCCAACATTCTGAACAACCCTGCTGCCCAGTTTGATCCCCGGGCCGGATTTTCGTATCACCTGGGAGGAAAATACAACGTTGTCATCCGCGGCGGAGGCGGGCTGTTCCACGGGACCATTCCCATGCCGCTGTTAGCTTGCCAGGCGCCCTCATGTGGTGGAACAACAGGGGCGTATCCG
>DAHUXF010000101.1 GCA_027307295.1 Acidobacteriaceae bacterium | reverse complement strand
GCATGGCTTTCTGGAACTATGAGAACCTGATCAAAACGCTGCAATCCCGGATCAAGACCATCACCGGCTGTTGTGGCTGCATTTACTCCGTGCGCAAAGCCGCCTACACAGAGTTGCCGGCGGATATCATCAGCGACTTGGTCCAGCCGTTGCAGGCCATTCAAAAGGGCTATCGGGTTGTGTTTGAAGACCGCGCCCTTGCCTTTGAGGAGACCACACAGTCAACGGCGGAAGAGTTTTCCATGCGCGTGCGCGTGGTTACACGGGCCATGCGCGGATTGCTGAGCGTGCGTGAGCTGCTGAAGCCATGGAAATTTTTCTGGCCCGCGTTTCAGCTCTGGTCACACAAGGTAATGCGGTGGATGGTCCCGCTGTTTCTTATTGTCATGCTCATCTCCAATCTTTTCCTGCTGGATTCGCAGATTTTTCGCGCGCTGCTGGCCGCGCAATTATTGTTCTACGCGGCAGCCATCCTGAACATGCTGTTGCCGTTGCACCGCCGGTGGAAGCCGCTGGGCATTCCGCTGTTTTTTTGCACGCTCAACGCCGCTGCACTGGTCAGCATGCTGGAAATCTGCCGCGGGCGTAAATATGTGACCTGGCAGACTGTGAGGGCCCGCCGATGAAGATTGAATTTCTTACTCAGGAAGATTCGCTTTATCTCCTGCCATTTTTTGAAGAATTCTTTCAGAATTATGCCGGGCAATTTGAGATCACGCGCATTTCCTGCTGCCGCGCCATGGGCAAGCGGTCAAGGCGGCAACTGCTGCGTGAACTAACATGGTTATATGGCGTGGCGGGATTCGGCAAGCTGCTGTTGCAGGCGGCTGCGGCCAAAGTGTTGTCACGGTTCCCAAAAGAGCGCGGCGCTGGACGGTTTTATTCCATCGCGCAACTGGCGAAGGCTTATGGAATTCCATATGGACCGGTGGCCAATCCCAATCAGCCGGAATTTACTGATGCCCTGCAGCAGCGATCTCCGGACCTGTTGATCTCCGTGGCTTGCCCTTATATTCTCAAAGAAAAAATTCTGGCCGTGCCGCCCCGGGGTTGTATTAATATCCATCACGCCCCATTACCTCGTTACAAAGGCATGATGCCGACTTTTTGGCAGCTTTATCACGGCGAACAACAGCTGGGAGTCACCATCCATTACATGGCGGCAAAAGTGGATGAAGGAGATGCCCTGCTGCAGGAATCGTTGCCGGTCACGCCGGGCGAATCACTGCACAATCTGATTCGCCGCAGCAAGCGCCATGGCGCGCACTGCATGGCCAAGGTGATACGCAGCCTGGAGACGAACCAGGCCGCAACGATACATATGGACCACGCGCAGGGAAGTTACTTCACTTTTCCCCGGCGTGAAGAGGCTTTGGAATTTCGCCGGCGGGGGTTACGCGCGATCTAACGGAAGCGCAGGCCAATGCGTACAGGTTTTACAAGATCGGCGTTTCGTGTCCATAGCAAGACGGCGTGGGCGTACCTGCTGCGGGCCACGGGACTACTGCATCTGGCGCGCCAATGGGTGCAGAAGCGAGGGCCTATTGTTCTAACCTTCCATCGCGTCCTGAGCGAGACTGAATGGCAGCAGACGGCCTCTCTTCCAGGCATGATCGTCAGCGACAGGACTTTCGATGGTTTTCTGCAATATGCCGCAGAGGTTTGTGAGTTCGTGGACCTCTCGCAGGCGCCGGAGTGGCGGCCGGCCGCGAAGCTCCGCCTTGCCGTCACATTTGACGATGGCTGGTTTGACAATGCTACTGCCGCCCACCCTGTCGCGCAAAAACATAAGACTCCCATCACCATCTTTATAGTTCCAGAGCGCATGGATACGGAGCTGCCTTTTTGGCCGGAGCGCGCCGCATCTGCTCTGGATCATAGGATGGCAGAGGGAACCCCGAACGGGCGCCATGACTCCATTGAGCAGACCATTGAGAAGCTAAAAGAGCTGCCTGCGCAGGAGCGCGCCGACCGCATTAACCAGATGATCTCTGCGCACACTCCGGGTCACTTGCTCGCACACGTTGATACCACGATGACCTGGGAGCAGATCGCCAGACTCCACGCTTCCGGTGTTATTTTTGGCTCACACACCAGCACACATGAGATCCTCACCACGATTCCTATTGCGCAGGCGGAAGCGGAAATTTTTAACTCGCGCGAACTGATTGAACAAAAGCTCCAGACCGCCTGCCGGTTGTTCTCCTATCCCAATGGGGATTGTTCTGAAAAAATCCGCGACCTGGTCATAAGAGCGGGTTATGAGATGGCGTTCCTGAACCAGGAGCCCGGAGTCTGGACGCGGGAATGTGATCTTTTTCTGATTCCCCGCGTGAATGTTTGTGAGAATCACCTGGTCAATGCCAGAGGCGATTTTTCTCGGTTAATGTTTGATTATGCGGTGGTCTGGAATGCCGCCAAGGGGCTCATGGCGCATACGGTGAGAAATGATCTGCGCAAGGTCGGCGCCATATGGCAGAGCTTTACCGCCAGGTTTGGCGCTCAGGCAGGAAAGAAGCAACAGGAAAAGCCATCCTAAAATACGCTCTACTGTAAAGACCAAGTACTGGCCAGCACCACAACGGCATCAACGGCGCTTCTCCCGTTCCGCCATTAAATCACCATAGAGACCAAGAAGGTTCCGGATCATGGTTTCCGAACTGAAACGTGTGCGTGCCGCCGTGCGTCCGGCTTCACCCATCCGGGCCGCGCGTTGTGGGTCGCGCAGAAGAAGCAGAAGACGCTCAGCCGCCGCAGCGGAATCTTCCACCGGGACCAGAAATCCGGTTTCGCCGTCGGTAATGGCTTCAGGATTTCCGCCAACGCGGGTTACCACGGAGGGAACGCCGCAGGCCATGGCTTCCAGGAGCGCATTGCAGAAACCTTCACTGCGAGAGAGCAGACAGAAGGCAGTGCTCATCTTAAGGATGGGAACCGGATCGTCCACAAAGTCCAGCAGCTTTATGTTCTTTTCCAGGTTCAGCGAGCGGATCATCTCCCGGATTTCCAGCGAGTAGTCCTGCTCATAAAGACTGCCGGCAATGAGGAACACGGCATTCGGCAGCTCACGGCATACAATTTGGGCTGCGCGGATGAAGACATCAATGCCTTTGATTTTGCGGACATTCGCAACGCAGGTGACGATGTGCTCTGCGCCAGCCCATTCCGCATCCTCAAAAGGGTTTTTCTGGGAACCAGCGGCCGCGATTTGCTGCAGATCAACCCCGTTGTAGACGACCGAAACTTTTCGCGGATCAATGCGGTCGGCTTCAATGCAAAACCGTTTCACCTCTTCGGAGACGGCCAGAACGCGGTCAGACAGACGGTTCACCAGACGGTAGGCAAGCTCGTGCTTGGTTTTGCGCAGGATGCCCATATCGCGGCGCGATGAAAGCAGCAGCGCGCCGCTGAGTTTCGCGATGAGCCCTCCCCACAGGTTGGAAGTCTCAAAATATGTCTGGACGATATCGACATGTTCCCGCCGGATCAGTGCCCGTAATGCTCCGGCTGCCTTCAATGCGCTCAGGTGATATACCCGGCGCCATGGAAATAAATGTACCGGCACGGTGATGCCTTTGTGGATTTCCGGATCAATCCGAAAGGTGGCCACCGAGCAGCGGACCAGCTCTGGCGGCAGCAACTGGACAACTTTCAGCAGATTCCCTTCGCCTCCGCCACGAGCCATGAGGTGATCAATCAAAAAAAGTATGTGCGGTCTTGGCCGGGCTTTATCGAGCGCAAGAATGTCCGGCGATGATGCCGAACGGGCTGCTGCCGGTTGGGATGAATCCCAGACTTGAGATGAAACTTGTTGCATACTATCCATAAGATCAGTGGGTCAAAGACACGGGCACAAGAATTAGAGTTATATGATGCAATTGGTTCGCCAACGTTAGATTTGAATATAAAAAAATTAGCATTTTCGAGATGGCATGTTTTTCCTTGTGTTTCAATCCGTTGTAGCGGACGCTGATTTGCCGCCGGGAAGCCATTCCGTATGCCAAAAGACAAGAAAATAGGATATTGCCCTGCAAGGTTTTGCACAGAATATCAAACACTAACGTATATCTATTTGGTTTCACTAAGGTTCCCTTTGGCATGTGCCGTGCACTTGTGTAAGTACAAAGTAAGCAATGTGCATGCAGGTCGTGCCCCCCCAGGAACGTTCTGCGACAGCGCAGATGTAAAACCGAATTTGATGGATGGACCATAGTGAAAAATATTTCCTACTTCTTCTTGCTCCTCTTATTTGTCTTCGAAAGTGTGCTTTCAGGGGCCCTTGAAGTACACAATGTGGTTGTGGACCACGTTGAGCACTTCAACACGTTCCATGAATCCGGCTCGCTGATTGTGCTGGGCTCGCTTCTGATCATCGGCGCAACTTTTCTGCGCCGCAGACGGGCCGCCCGTACCCGTTAGCCCCTCCCAGCCGCGGCATCCTTGTTCTGCCGTCTATCAATTTCAAAAGAATGCCCTCCTTCACGGAGGGCGTTTTGTTTCTGGTTGCATAACACGTATGTTCAATTTCCGTTTGTTTTACCGGAGGAGGCATACCGGTAGTACCCGGTGCCGGAGAGGTCTTCTGCTGCGTTGAAGACCACGCCGGCAAGCTTGCGCTGGTCTACTTGTGACAGCACTTTGGCCAGCGCTTCACGCGCTGTCTTTCTTGCGCGCACCACAACCAGCACGCTTTCGCACGGCGCGGCAATCAGTTCAAAATCGGCAAGATTCAAAACCGGAGGCGAATCAATCAGCACCAGGCGAAAAGACTCTGAGGCCCAGCCCATGAATTCTTTCCAGTTGGCACTGGAGAACAGTTCTGACGGCGAGGCCGTGGTTTCACCGGCAGGCAACACGTAGAGATTAGGGACATCCGTTTTCAGCACTGCCGCTTCGCACGGGCAGTTCTCTTCCAGGATTTTGGCCAGTCCTGGAGATTCCGGATCACCCATCAGCCGTGAAAGCCCGCGGGTACGCAGATCAGCATCAATCAGCAATACCGGCCAATTCTGAATGTTGGCGTAGCACAGGGCCAGATTGAAAGTGGTGAGCGTTTTTCCATCGCCCTGGGCCCCGCTGCTTACCACCAGAGAGCGGGCGCCGTTTTTGTTCTGCTGCTTGACCAGCCGGGTGCGCAGGGTGCGGTAGGCTTCTACGCCGGCCTGCATTTCTGGATTGTATTGCGTCACCAGAAAGGACTTTTCTTCTGCGCGTGGCAAACGAATGGTGGCACAGGTTTCAAGACGGCCGGCTGTAATCTCAGACGACACCTGGTGCGACTCTTTGAGCGGCTGCAAGAGTTGTTTGAGGTCCAGCTCGGTAGTGTGCGCCGTGGTGGCTGCATTGCCTTCCAGGTCATGCTTCAGAGAGCCGACAAGTTCCTGAATATCAATGTTGGCCGTTGCCGGAACGGGGTTGATTTGCTGCGCGCTGCGGGTTTCATTAAAAAATTTGCTCATGCCGTCATTCGTCCCTTAGTGAGATTCGAATTGCCTTGCGCTTGCCGCCATTCATGAACCGGTTGCCGCGAGTCCAGCAGCCGCATCTGCGGCGTGGGAAGAGAGCTGTGACATGCCCATTTCTTCCGCCGCTTCCATTACAATCTCCGAACCAATTTTGTTTGCCTGCCTCCGGAACCCAATGGAGAGAGAGTGATCGCAAACGGAGTTGATCAGCCTGGGAACGCCTTCCGTGACGCGGAAGATTTCTTCCAGCGCCGCTGTGGTGAATGGATTTTCACCGCGCAAGCCAGCCACATGCAAACGTTCCGCGATGTATGCGCGCGATTCCGGCAGGGTCAGGGCCCGTAATTTTGTCACCACTGAGATGCGTTGCCGCAGGGCCGCCAGTTCAGGCTTCATCAGAAGCGGAAAAAGCTCCGGTTGCCCGGCAAGGATGATCTGCAAAACGGTCACCGGATAGTTGTCCAGGTTCATCAGCAGGCGGATTTCTTCAATCAATTCCGGGGACATCAGGTGCGCTTCATCAATAATGAGCACCACAGAGCCGTTGTTCTTGTGCGAAGCCAGAAGCAGCTCGTGCAGGGCGCGCAATCGGGCCGGTTTGGTAGGCGCGGAGGCCCGGATTTCCAGTTCGTCAAACAGGGCTTCAAAAAGCTCTTCCTGCGTCAATGTTGGGTTCACCACAAAAGCGGAGCGTATAGGGCGCTCTCGCGAAGCTTCATGCGACAGGATGTGTTGCAGACAATAAAGAAGAGTGGTCTTGCCCGTACCAATGGGGCCCATAGAGATCTGCAAGCCCTTGCGGTTGGTAATGCCCTCTACCAGCGCCCGCAGGGTATTCCGATGCGGTTCCGCCAGATGCAAAAAACGCGGATCGGGCGTGAGTCTGAATGGGTCTTGTTTTAATCCGTAAAATGATGAATACATTGATGTACCTGTCCCAAGCGACCTTGGCCAAAAAGCAAGAGCAGTAGGCCCATTCGTTCTAGGGCAAGTCATTTGCCAAATACTTCCAACTCATCATTTTTAGAATCAATAGATTACGCTGACGGCAAAGCACGCCTGGGCGCATTAGTTTTGTGGTGTGCAAGCAATTGCATAGTTTGCACTTTCAATTTCCTTTTGTGCCCGGCTTAAGGGCGGGTTGCGGCGGGCTTGCGGGATCCTTATCGAGACAATCAACCCTCTGCAACGAGGAAAGCCAGTTGGCGAGTCCACGGACACTGGAGCGCACCTGATGGCAGATTGCTTCAGTGGCAGGTTCATCCGCAAGATAGGGGTCAGCGATCTCAGGAATCGGCGGGTCGGCAAACAAACCCAGCAACGTAGTACGGGAGATACATTCGGGGAACTCGCGCTTTAGCCGCGCAAGGTTTTCCCGGTCCATGGCGATTACCAGCCCGGCATCGCGCAGATGCTCTATGCTACACCGCGTGGAACGGTGGTTAGAGAGATCGATCCCAAAGCTTGTGGCAATACGAAGAATTTTTTCCGGTGAGCGCCGTCCGGTTGCATCGTGGAATCCAGCGGACTGAATCTGCGTGGCAGAAAGTTGCTTTTCCGCCAGCGCTGCCGCCAGAGGGCTGCGACAGATATTGCCATAACAAAGGAAGACGATCTTATGCAGAGGTCCGGCAGCCGGCAATCTGCGGAGCAGAGCACGATGGTGCGCCAGCAAACGCCGCTGCGTATTCCAGTTTTTTACTTTGCGAAAGACCGGCCGAAGCTGATCGGTTACGGCAAGACGTAAAGCGCTGGCGGTAACTCCAAGATCGCGCCAGTCAAAGTGGTCCCAGCTCTCCTGTCCAGTGAGGGGACGCAAAAGTTCCAGCAGGGAAAATGAGCGGGACCTGGTGTGCAATAACGGGTCCTGGGGATCTGCGCGAAGGTTTGCTTTGAGCCATTCCAGATCGGTGCGAATGTCGCGCGTGTAGCGCATCTTGTAGTCCGGCTGAGGCAACGTATGTTCGCCCCGTGCAACCTGCAGTAGCCCCAGTGGAAAATCAACGCCGGCATCAATGGAAACCGCCAGCGATCCCCACAACCGGGGATTGATTTCCATCAGCCAATACTGCCCGGCAGCATCCATTTTGAACTCAACCATGGCAACGCCGTGCCAGTGGAGGGCCGTGAGCAGCTTCTCTGCGTCGGCCAGAAGTGCGGCAGGCGGTGGAATTGCGCGCCGGTACGAACTGGCGCCCCCAGACAACGGGTACTCATGAATTCGCTGATGAACAAAGTGCCAGACCTTGTGTCCGCGATTGAAAAGAAATTCAGCGCCTACACCCTGCCCAGAGACGTATTGTTGCTGCATCACCTGCGTCACCGGCAGCCAGGTGCGCAGTTGTTCCTGGCGCTGAAGTTCATTTCTCACCACAGCAACGGACAGGGTCCGCAACTGGCCGTCTATGATGAGCTTGCTGCGCACAGGCTTGAGCACCACCGGATAACGGTCTACCTGGCCAATCTCTGCCAAGGACGTTAGCAAGCGGCTTGCTGGAACGGGAACACCAAGCTGGCGAGCCAGCGCCCAGGTTTTTTCCTTGTCCAGCGCGATATCAATGGACTCATTCGCGGGCAGCACAGCCTTGCGGCGTAGAGGCTCTTGTTCTTCAAGCTGCCGCAATCCCAGCAGGGAAGCCTCTGTGGCGGGGACAATCAGCTCATAGCCGCGTTTCTGCTCCTGCTGGCGCAGCCATGCAAGAAAACTGTCGGTGCTGTCCTGTGCCGGCTGGCGCAGCTTTCTTGCTGCATAACGGGAATGGAAAGCCAGACAGTCTGGTGTTTCCGAAGCAACATCAACCTCATAGCCGGCACGTCCCAGGCTCTGGAGACTTTCAACTGCGGCGCGGCTGTGTCCGTCAAGAACCAATACGGTCATTTTTCTCAGGCCTCTGGCCGGTGCAGCCGCCATGCGGTCAATGCCGGATTTTCAGCGCTGGGAATACGCGGCAGCCGGTGGAGATCCGCATCATTGCCTGCCACCGTGCCACATTCGGTGGTCACTGCGGCACGATAAATGGTTTTTGCAGCGTCATAAATCCGCGCATCATAAGAGCCATTGGGATAACAGAAGAAGTCTACCGGACGCTGAAGTTTCTCTTCCAGACAACGGCGGCTTGCGCGCAATTCTTCTGTGATCTCGGCTTCGATTAAAGTCGTCAGGATGGGATGTGTCAATGTATGCGATCCAATCGTGATGAGTTTGCTGTCGAGCGCGGCCAGGTCATTCCAGCTCATGATATTGAATGCATTTTGCTGCTGCGGAGTGGGCTGAAAATTCGGCGTCGCGTTCCGTATGACG
>DAHUXF010000100.1 GCA_027307295.1 Acidobacteriaceae bacterium | reverse complement strand
TTTTAGTCATTGCTGTATGTCCTTTCCAAGAGATTGAATCGACAAAAGCTAGTGTGCGGTAAAGCCGAAGCGTTACACTCCCGTCTCTCATAGACCCTAGAATCAATAACTTAGCGCAGTCTAATACGGGGATAGAATTTCACTTGACATATATTACAAATTGAAATATTGTTATTTCGATTTGCAATATGAAACTCGGTGAAAAATTACGCTACCTCAGGCTGATGGAAGGGAACCTTCGCGGCCTGGGCCGGGAGATGACGCAGCAGGAAGTGGTTCGCGCCGTCACTCGCGAGCTGAAGCTGAAGATCAGCCAGAGCTATCTCTCGCAGATTGAGAATGGCGCGCGTCCGCACCTGACGAACAAGACGCGGCTCTTGCTGTCGAAGTTCTTCAATGTCCATCCGGGATACCTGGTGGACGATCCTGAAGGCTTCCACAACGAGCTGCTCTCCGACGTGAGCGCGGCGGAAGACACGCTGGACCTCTGGTTGATCCAGGGCGCGGAACGTTTTCGGCGCGACCCTGCGGTCAGCCGGGCATTGCTGAATCTGGCCAAGCATCAGGATTCGCGGAGTTGCCTGGTGCTGATGGAAGCGCTCCTGGAAACTCCTGAACTGGCGGAGAAGTTGCTGCACGTGCTGCGTCCGCAACAGCAGAAAAGCGCGGCGGAGATAAGCGAGGCTTAAGTCAAATGAACTGGGAGCTTTTTTATCTGATCTGTTTTGTGGTGGGCTTCACCTTTGCCACGCTCTCCTTCCTGAGCGGCACGCTGCACTTCCATTTTCATCTGCCCCATGGACACTTCCATTTGGGTGGAGGCCATGGGCACGGCGGCGGCCATGCCGGGGGACAAGGTGCGGCGCAACCTGGCGGCAGTGGGAAGACTGGAACCGGAAGCCATGGCAGCAATTTTCCGTTTTTCAACCCCCTGAGCATGGCCGTTTTTCTGGCATGGTTTGGCGGAACGGGATTTTTACTGGTCCACCTTCGCCATATATGGGTGTTTGCCGGGCTGGCTCTGGCCACACTTTCCGGACTGACAGGCGCGGGAATCGTATTTTTATTTGTTGCCAAATTTCTTATGGCCCGCGATTTCACGCTTGATCCCGCGGACTTTGACATGGTGGGCGTACTGGCCAAAGTAAGCGGCACGGTGCGCAGCCGGGGCACGGGCGAAATTATTTTTGAGCAGCAGGGAGTGAGAAAGGCGTGCGCTGCGCGCGGCGAGACAGAAGAGGACATTCAGCGTGACGAAGAGGTTATTGTTACGCGCTATGAACACGGCGTGGCTTATGTGCGCCGCTGGAGCGAGCTTGCAGAGAAGGCCGGCGTGTTGCCGGAAGAAGAGGAGAAGAGTCTGTGAAAATTTTCGGATCGTTGGACCCGTCCGTCTGGATACTGATTGGACTTGGTGTTCTGATGCTGATGTTCGTTTTCGCCACATTTGCCCGGCTTTATCGGAAAGTCGGACCGAATGAGGCCCTGATCACATATGGTTTTCGCGGCACAAAAGTTGTTAAAGGCGGAGGCCGCGTCATCTTCCCGATGATTGAGAGTTGCCGCTCGCTTTCACTGGAACTGATGTCGTTTGATGTGGCCCCGCAGCAGGACCTCTACACCAAACAAGGCGTGGCGGTGACGGTGGAGGCCGTCGCACAGATCAAGGTCAAGTCAGATGAGATCTCCATCAAGACGGCATCTGAGCAGTTCCTTACCAAGACTCCGCAACAGCGGGAAGGGTTGATTCGCCTGGTAATGGAAGGCCATCTCCGCGGCATCATCGGCCAGCTAACGGTGGAGCAGATTGTAAAAGAGCCGGAGATGGTGGGGGACCGCATGCGGGGCACATGCGCTGCGGACATGAGCAAAATGGGGCTGGAAGTGATCTCCTTCACCATCAAAGAAGTGCGCGACAAGAACGAATATATCGCCAACATGGGCCGACCGGACGTTGCCCGTATTAAGCGCGATGCCGATGTTGCCGCTGCCGAAGCTGAACGCGATACGGCCATTAAAAAAGCGGAAGCACAGCGCGCCTCCGCCATTGCCCGCGCCCAGGCTGACCAGGAACGCGTGCTGGCAGAAACCCTGTCGCAGGCCAAGCAGGCAGAAGCGCAGCGCGATCTTGAAGTCAAGAAGGCCACCTACGCTGAGCTGGTCAAGCGGCAGCAGGCGCAGGCTGATAAAGCTTATGAAATCCAGTCCAACATCCAACAGCAGCAGGTGATCGCGGAGCAGGTAAAAGTCCAGCTGGTTGAGAAAGAGCAGCAGACCAAGGTGCAGGAAGCTGAGATCGCGCGCCACCAGAATGAGCTCATCGCCACGGTGCTCAAGCAGGCGGAAATTGAGAAGCAGCGCGTGCTCAATATTGCAGAAGGCGAAAAGCAGCGCCTGATTGCCGAAGCTGAAGGCCGCGCCAATGCGACACGCATGCAGGGTGAGGCCGAGGCCGACATCATCTTCAAGAAAGGCGAAGCAGAAGCCAAAGCGATGAACATCAAGGCGGAGGCGTTCCAGGAATACAACCAGGCCGCGGTCATCGACAAACTGCTCAGCGGGATGCCGGAGATAGTGCGGGCGCTGGCGACTCCGTTAAGCCAAGTGGACAAGATCACCATTGTCTCCACAGGCAACGGCACAACAGCCGGAGCCAGCAAGATCACTGGCGACATGGCAGCGATTGCCGCGCAGGTGCCGGCATTGTTTGAAGCGCTCTCTGGCATGAGCATGGCCGAGTTGTTCTCCAAGGTGAAGCAAATCGGCGACAAGACGCCCAAGCCTTCGCCAGAGCTTCCGCCCGGCGATGAGCCGTCCGGCAAAGCGAAAGGCGCAGGCAAGTAGCAGCACGGCTGACAGATTTCAACCCGGCAGCCTGGGCATTGCAGCCAGTTTGCCGGGGCTTATCAACGAACTGCAATTGCGTGGAGAAGTTATGAAGAAAGTTTCTCTCGCCGGTTTGGCCCTGGGCGGATTGCTTGGCGTGCTTGCGGGGCTTCTATCCGGCAGCTGGATATTCTGGCTCGGCGTCGGGCTGGCGATTGGCGTCGTGGTTGGATCTTCCATTGCGCGTCGCGACCAGCTTTCACAAGTGGGCGTAAGCAGACAAAAGACGACTTCGTAAAGCAAGCGGAGGGCGGGAAAAAATCGACATAGTTTGGAGGAAGTTATGGCATTACTAGAGAGAGTTTCAACATTGATTCGGGCCAACTTAAACGATCTGATTGATAAGGCAGAGCATCCTGAGATCATGATCAAGCAGGTGATCCTGGACATGGAAAACCAGCTGCTTCAGGTAAAGACGCAGGTGGCCATTGCCATTGCCGACCAGCATCTGCTGGAAAACAAACAAAAAGAGAACGAAGAGAAGATTTCCGAATGGACCCGAAAAGCGGAAATGGCTGTGGGTAAAAAGCAGGACGACCTGGCGCGCGCCGCTATTGAACGGTCACTGCATTATAAACAGATGTCAGATAATTTCCGCCAGCAGGTGGCCGACCAGACGCTGCAGGTGGAGACGCTGAAAAATGCCCTCAATAAATTGCAGCAGAAACTGGAAGAAGCCCGTTCACGCAGTGATCTTCTCATCGCACAGCATCGCCGCGCCCGCACCCTGGATAAAGCTGCTGACGCGCAGTCTGCCGTCTCCGGCGTCAACCACGGCGCAACGTTTGATCGCATGAAGCACAAGGTGATGCGGCAGGAAGCCATTGGGCAGGCCAAGAACGAATTGTTGTCGTCCGATGCGGCCAGCGTGGAAGACCGCTTCGCGCAGATGGAAAAAGAAGACGAGATCGACCGCATCTTGAGCGAAATTAAGTCCAAGCGGGCGTAAGCAATCGATCGCCTACATTCATCCTGGTGCTGAAGTTCTTTGTCTGTTGCCAGGCTCTGGGGCGGATCACGAATCGAATCGGCGTGAAGGAAGGTGCTATGCGCGATCCTGAGCATCAACCTAAAGCTGCACTGCTCAAGACTCCAGTTGGGCAGGCCGTCACCGCTTTGATCGGCTTAAGTGCGGCCGCCGTCTTTTTGCTGGTGTTTGTTTTTGATCTATTGGCAACGACCGAAGTAGAAATTGACGATCTGATTATTTCCTTTGTAGTTTGCGGTATGGGACTTGCAACTGGACTCATGGTGCTGCGCCGCCTGTTCCCACGGCGCGAGTTCCAGTCGCTTTTTGCCGGACCGGCCGGCGTGTCTGTCCAGACCACGCCGCGAGCGACGATCCCCGCACAGACAGTTGAGTGTTTGCTGGATGGCATAAGGAGTACGAGGCCAGTGCATAGCAATGCTGTAATTAGCCCTGTGATGAAGAGTCATGGGAGCGAAAGCATTGCTACGTACACGACACACGATGGCGCGGGAGCCCTTTGCTTGGTCACCATCGTCGGATTAGGCAGCGGACTTGCGACGAGTTTTAGCGATGGTTGGCAACTTTTGTCTCTTGCTGCGCTCGCGGGATGTGCTATGGCCCTGGTCTTGTATTGGCGACAAGGCTCAGGCATCTCCAAATACAGGATTCCGGCCACCGGCGGAGTGATTGGTTTGATTGCCATAGCCGGGCTAGGCGCCATCATGATGCGTTTTTCATTCCTGCGAGTTTTTCTGGGGCTGGCGGTGGGTGCAGGTGGCGTTGTAGCACTGGTCCTGGATTGGGGACGCCGCCGGAGACAAGACTCAAGCGGCCCTTTTGTCTAGCCCCCGTGCGTCAAGCGGCAGCTTCTCACGTACAATATGGCTTGATGAACCGGGCCATTGTTGCGATTGTTAGTCTGCTTTTTGTTGCGGCCATTCCGGCCCAGGCTGCTCCTTCGCCGCGCGAACAGCAGTTGCTGGATTTGGTGAATCATGAGCGCGAGAAAGCAGGCTTGAGCAGGCTGGAGTGGAATGACCGGCTGGCCCAGGCAGCGTTATTGCATTCCAGGCTACTGGCAGAGAACCGTGATCTTTCGCATCAGTTTCCCGGCGAGCCTCCGCTGCCGGAGCGCGTTGGCGCAACAGCTCTGCGTTTTAACTCGGTTGCGGAGAACGTGGCGGCTGCACCCTCCGTGGACGTGACGCACAAGGGACTTATGGCGTCTCCGGGACACCGCGAGAACATTCTTCATCCCGGCTACAACGCCATCGGCATTTCCATTGTTGAGCGCGACCATGAGTTATACGTCACCCAGGACTTTGCACACACGCTTGTTGCTTACTCTGAAAAACAATTTCAAGATGAGGTTGTGCGAGGGCTCAATCAATCCCGCCGGGCGCAAGGCTTGCATGCGCTTGATGTCGTCATCGATTCGCGGCTGAGAAAAGCCGCCTGCGCCCAGGAGACGAATACGGACAAGATGATCCAGGGGCTTCCCGGCGCTACCAGTCTGCTGGTATTTTCCGTTTCTGATCCAACGAAACTCCCGGAGGACATGCAGAAGGCCGCAATGGACAAAGCTTTGCAGAAAATGAATCTGGGAGTGTGTCTGCAAACGGGCGGAAAAACGGGATTCTCAAAGTTCTGGGTAGTAGCGGCGTTCTTTCCCTGAGGCAGAATGCTGCGCGGCATTGGACTATCACGATGAAGCTTTACTTTTATTGCGCCGTGGCATTACTTGTCTCCGTGCCGGGAGCCAGCGAAAGTGCCGCTCCGTCACCGGCTGAAAAACTGATCTTTGATCAGATCAACGAGGAAAGGGCGAGGGCGGGTGTTTCCACTCTGCAATGGAATGATAATGTTGCTCAGGCGGCCCGAGCCCATGCCGTTTTGCTGGCGGAAAACGGCCGTCTCTCTCATCAATTTGCAGGCGAAGCTGCCGTACCCGAGCGCATCGGAGCCACAGGAGCGCGATTCACTATCGCGGCTGAAAACGTCGCCCTTACAGGATACGTTGAAGATGTCCATCCAGCATTGATGACCTCGCCTGGACATCGCGGCAATATTCTCAATCCAAAATATAATGCGGTTGGCATTGGCGTCGTGGAGCGCGAGGGAAAGATCTATGCCGCTGAAGACTTTGTCTTTGCCATTCCAGAGTATTCTGAGGCCCAATTCGCGCAGGCATTTGCTGAGGCTTTCAATGCAGCCCGGCGGGGCAAGGGGAGTAGGCATCTGGAAGCGCAGGTTGATCTATCGTTACATGAAGCCGCCTGCTCGACCGACGGCGACGCCAAAAAACTTACAGGCAAAGTGAGCGGCGGCGGTTCCATCGTGGTTTTTACATCTTCAACGCCGCATCAGTTGCCGGAGGAGTTCATGCGCCGGGCAGTGAATTCTGATTTTCATCGTATGATTTTCAGCGTCTGCTTCCGTCCCGACCAGGAGCACGGCTATGCGAACTTCTGGCTGGTTGTGGCATTTAGCAATTGATCCGGGTTGAGGGAATATCAACAGGAAGGTGGAACGATAGGACGTTTTGCGATTAAGCACCTTCTGTTAAATTTCTTCCGCCTCTTCCTGCAGCGCCGTCAAAATTTCATCGTCCACGTCCAAATGCTTGAGGACCTTGATGGCGATGCCCACGCTGAAGCCGGCGCGCATCAATCCGCGAAAGATGCGGGCTGTTTCTTTCTCATTGGCAGGCTTCTTCAACCGTTTGCGTTTCAGAAATGCCCGCGCCAACTCTTCTTCGTTGACGGCGGCGTAAGCTTCGTCCACCACTTTTTCGATGACATCAGCGTGCACTCCTTTGACTTTTAGATCTGTGATGACCCGGCGGCGGCCAAATTTTTCATTGTCCCGGCGAAAACTGGAGTACGCAGCGGCGTAGTTTGAATCGTTCAGATATTTCTGGTCTTTCAAGCGCAGGATAACCATCTCCACCAGCAGAGTACCCATCTCATCATGGGGCACGCGTTGGCGCATCAGGCGCTTCAGTTCTGCCACGGTCCGCATGCGCCGTCCCAGGGCCGCAACGGCATAGTCATAAAGCGAGTTCTCGTCGGCAAAGACTCTCTTGGGATGTTTGAAGGGCACAAAAAGAAGGATAGCAGAACAATCAATGCAGTAAAGATGGCTAACCATGACGGCCAGGCGCTATATTTGATTTGATCAGGGAAGCTACTCTGATGAATACTCACGCAAAGATATCCAAGAGGCTGATTTTGGTTGACAGCAGCCAATTTCAAAAAGAGGTTCCGCGATCTGGCGCACACCTGATCTTTGGATCGGGAGAAATGGCCGACCTTATTCGCGCTTTTGACTGGAGCGCCACGCCTCTCGGCTCCATTGAGAATTGGCCTGAAGCACTTTTGATCACTCTGAATACCCTGCTGGGAAACCGCCAGCCGAATTTCCTTTTCTGGGGAGATGATCTTATCCAGTTCTATAACGATGCTTTCCGTCCCAGTCTGGGTTTTGATAAGCACCCCAAGGCGGTAGGACAACGCGGGCCGGAATGCTGGGCAGAAATTTGGCCCATCATTGGCCCGCAAATTGAAGCCGTCATGCAGCGGGGCGAATCCTGCTGGTTTGAGGACCAACTGGTCCCATTCTATAGGAATGGCAAACTCGAAGACATTTATTGGACATATAGCTATAGCCCTGTACGTGATGCCGCAGGAAATATTCAAGGCACGCTGGTTACCTGCTCAGAAACAACCGGGCGAGTCCTGGCTGAACGCGCGCTGCGTACGCAACAGGATCGCTTATTGTCGCTTTTCCATCAGGCGCCGGTGTTTCTGGCCGTGTTACGCGGTCCGGAACACGTATTTGAAATGCACAATCTGCGCTATGAGGACTTGATCGGGCAGCGCGATATCATCGGTAAAGCCGTAAGGGAGGCGGTGCCGGAAGCCAGGTCCCAGGGATTTCTGGAAATGCTCGATAGTGTTTACAGAAGCGGCGAGGCCTTCATCGCCCACAACCATCCTATTGATTTACAACGCATCCCTGGTCAGCCTTTGGAACGCCGCTACGTTGACTTTGTTTACCAGCCTATGCGGGAGATCGATGGCAGTATTGCCGGAATCATCGCTTTGGGCGTGGACATAACCGAAAGAAAAATTGCCCTGGATGCGCTCCTCAATACAGAGAAATTGGCGGCTGTGGGCCGTCTTGCTGCGAGCATGGCCCATGAGATCAACAATCCTCTGTCATCTGTAACAAACCTGCTCTACCTGGCCAGGCATAGTGGCGATCTGAACGAGATACATGGATTTCTGGACACTGCGGAGCGTGAATTGCGGCGGGTTTCAGTCATCAGCAATCAAACGCTGCGGTTTCACCGGCAATCCACCAGGCAGCAGGCCGTCCGCAGCGAGGAACTTTTTGAGAGCGTGCTGTCGATTTATCAGGGACGTCTGATCAATTCCTCCATTGAAGTTCAGAAAAAATTCCGCGCACAGACAGCAATCACCTGTTTTGATGGCGAGATCCGGCAGGTCTTGAACAACCTTGTCGCTAATGCGATTGATGCCATGCAATCAATGGGCGGAACACTTTTTGTGCGAAGCCGCGAATCGACAAACTGGCAAACCGGTGTAAAGGGAATCACGCTTACAGTCGCTGATACAGGGACTGGAATGACGGCAGAGGTAGCGGAAAAAATTTTTCAGCCGTTTTTTACCACTAAGGGGATCGGCGGCACCGGGCTAGGGTTGTGGATATGCATGGAGATTGTGAACCGGCACCATGGCCTGCTCCGTGTAAAGAGCAGGGCGATCAAGAGCAAGAGCGGAACTATCTTTACTGTTTTTCTCCCATTGGGGCCGGCAGATAGTTAATGCCTTCAATGCTCCTCTGGGTTTCCCCGATCAGCCGATCACGCGCGATAACCCAGGAGCCCCGGAAAAACTGATTTGGCTTGCTGAGGGGTAGAATCTCCCGATTTGTTGGTGCACTACGATTGCTTCACGCCCTGGCCACAAATTCCCGCGTTTCTGTGGAC